>NZ_JBEYWK010000011.1:145418-250715 GCF_040644415.1 Streptomyces sp. NPDC046985 | reverse complement strand
GCGCTCGACGACCTCCGAATAGGAGAGGTGGTCGATCTTCATCTCGAACGTGATGGTGTCGCCGCCCTCTTGGCAGCCGGCGGCCAGCACGGCGGAGGCCGCGGCGGCGGACCCGAACATCGAGGCGACGAAGACCAGCCCGCTGCCCAGGAAGACGGTCGCCAGGAACCTGTCCTCGGCCGCCCCGACGTGGGAGCGCACCACTCCGATGAACCACAGGAAGGAGATGCCGGCGAACGGCACCAGAGCGACCGCCGCCTGGACGGCGCCCCGGCCCGCGGCGGGCGCCGGCGCGGCGGCGACGCCCTGCGGCAGCGTCGTGCGGAGCAGCACGATCGCCGCCGCGAGCAGCAGGGCGAACAGCACCCCCGCCAGTCCGGCCGCCCGGGGCGCCCGCAGCGCCTGCTCCGTCGGCCGGGTCGCCGCCGCCGCGTTCGTCACTTGCGGTAGCCGAGGATGGTCATCATGCCGGACTCGGAGTGGTACTGGTTGTGGCAGTGCAGCATCCACAGGCCGGGGTTGTCCGCGTCGAAGTCGACGACCAGCTTGCGGTGCGGCAGCACGATCGCCGTGTCCTTGCGCGCCCCGAGATCGCCCAGGCCGGTCAGGGCGAACGTGTGGCCGTGCAGGTGCAGCGGGTGCCACATGTCGGTGCCGTTGATGAGGGTCAGCCGGACCCGCTCGCCCTGCCGGATCGGGTGGCGCTGTGCGACGGAGTACGGCCTGTGGTCGAACATCCAGTTGTAGTCCCGCATGTTCCCGGTGGCCCGGATCCGGATCTGGCGGTCGGGCTCGCGGTCGTCGTTCAGCGCCACCGACTCGTCGGGCGTCATGCGGCGGGCCGGCATGATCCGCCCGTCCAGTTCGTCGGGGCGCACCGAAGGTCCGGGCAGGCCCCTGCTCTTGCTGGTCCGCAGCACGGCCAGCGCCCCCGCCCCCCGCTGTTTGCCCTCGGCCACCGCCACCAGAGGGAACGTTCCGTCCTTGGCGGTGAAGACGACGTCGTAGCGCTCGGCCATCCCGATCAGCAGGGCGTCGGTCTCGCAGTGCTCGACCGGGTAGCCGTCGGTGTGCGTCACCGTCAAGGTGTGGTCGCCCAGGGCCACCCGGAAGGCGGTGTCGCCGCCCGCGTTGATGATCCGCAGCCGGATGCGGTCGCCGGGCCGGGCGTGGAACGACGTGGGCGCGGTCGGGACGCGGCCGTTGATGAGGTAGTGCGGGTAGGCCACGTTGCCGCCCATGCCGTCCAGCACGTCGCTGTGCGTGTCGCCCAGCACGCGGATCGGGCCGCCGCCGGAACCGCCCGGCGCCGCGGCGGTCCGGCCGTAGGGCGCGTGGCGCCCCGCGGAACCGCCGTGCTGGGACTCCCCGCCCATGTCCATGCTCGGCGGCGGGCGCTTGCCCCGGTGCAACTGCCGCAGCACCCCGTCCGGGGTGGAGCCGTCCACGCCGTCCACCCAGTCGTCCAGCACGACGATCCACTCCTTGTCGTACGACAGGGGCTCCTTGGGGTCGTCCACGATCAGCGGGGCGAACAGGCCCCGGTCGAGCTGCATGCCCAGGTGGGAGTGGAGCAGGTAGGTGCCCGGGTAGGACACGGTGAAGCGGTAGTCGAACTCCGAGCCCGGCTCGACGCCCTCCTGGGTGAGGCCAGGCACGCCGTCCATGTCGCAGCGCAGGCGCACACCGTGCGAGTGCAGGGTCGTCGACACCGGCAGGCGGTTGGCGAGCGTCAGAGACAGGATGTCGCCCGCGGTCACCCGGACCGGCCGGCCTGGCGCCGTATGCCCGTAGGCCCACGACCTGACGGTGGGTCCGCCCAGGTCGATCGTGGTCTCCTCGGCGGTGAACCGGTAGAAGCGCACCGGCCCTCCGTCGCGCTCGCGCTCCGTGGCCAGGACCTCGGGGTCGGAGGGATTCACGTACCCCTTGGGCCCCTCGGGCACGAAGCGGTGGTGGCCCCTGCCGCCCGGCCCCCGCGCGGACTGCGGGCCGGAGTGCGAGTCCGTCCCGGAACAGGCCCCCAGGAGTCCCGAGCCGGCAGCCATGATCGAGGCACTGAGCAAGGTGCGCCGCGTAGGTGTGTGCATGAATGAATAACACACGTTTTGGGGCGATATGTGGGAGAACCGATGCGGCGCGTCCGGTGAAGTCGGCCCTTAATTCCCGATGGCGGCGCTGTGCCGCGGCGCCGTCGTCACCCGGTCGGCGGCCGACCGGACCGCCCGGCGGGGGCTCAGGCGTCGATGCCGATGCCGGACCCGATCCCGCCCGCACGCGGCGAGGCACGCGCGGACGGGATCGGGCCCGGCGTCGGGCGGCGACTTCGCGGGGCGCGGTCCGTCACGTAGTGCGGGAGCTGTTCCGGCGGGCGTTGTTGTACGCGCGCAGCAGGTGCTTGGCCACCGCGCACGGCGCGCCGTCGGCGTGGCACTGGCGGCATGTCCGCAGGTGCTGCTGGTGGTCGGACTGCGCCTGCTGTACGGCGTCCTCCTGGGACGGCATGAGGATCCTCGCGCGCTGGTGGGGGACGGGCGGACGGCCCCCTCGAATCAGTTGTAGGGAGCACCTGACTCAGAGTTGATCATGTTACTGCCGGTAGTGGAAAACGCCGCCGACTACGCGGGATCACATGATCGCCCGTCAACCTCATGAAGATTCCGACCCGTTGCCGCGCCGAGGGCGTCCACCAGTGCACCAGTCCACCCTCGTGCCGACCTGTCGCGACGTGCCGGCCAGCCTCGACGGGCTGGCCGGGTCAGGCGGAGGAGCCGACGGAGCGGACGGCGCCGGAGGCGCCGGAGTCGTCGGCCGGTTCAGCGGCGCCGGGTACTCCGCGGGGCCGGAAACAGGCGACGATGGTCTTGCCGTGGGGGCACGGACGCGTCTCCCACCAATCGGCCAGGGCGTCGACGAGGAGCATCCCCCGCCCGCCCAGGCTGTCCGGGCTCGGCTCCCGGGGGTGCGGCATCTCACTGGAGGCGTCGTGCACGGCCAGGTGCAGACAGCGGTTGTCCCAGGCCAGCACCATCTGGGCGCTGCTGTGGGCGTGCTTGTGGGCGTTGGTGACCAGTTCCGAGACGGTCAGCAGCACGGAGTCCACCGTCTCCGGATCCGCTTCCGTCCAGCCCAGTGACTCCAGGTGGTCGCGGGTCCATTCCCGCGCCGCCCTCACCTCGGTGTCCATCGGCAGCGAGCGTGCCCAGCCCACCGCCCGTAGCGAAGCATCCCTCACGGGTCGGCCTTTCTGCTCAATCACGACGGTGACGGTGAGGCGTCTACCCCCGGGGCGGCGGACGACGCAGCCGAAACGGAGACGGCGGCCCGAGAGCGGGAGGAGAGCCGGGGGAGTGCGGGCGGAGAGCGGCCAGAGAGAAGGCGGGGGAGCGGCCGAAGAGAAGCCGCAGGGCAGCCGACGAGAAGCTGGGGGGAGGCCGGGAAGAACGCCGAAGAGAGGGCCGTCACGCGTGTGGTCGCCGCCGGTGCGGCTGTGACGCGGATGACAGCGGGAAGCCGGGCGTGTGGAAACGAAAGGGGGGTATATGCAGCCCTGTGAACAGGGTGGTGAAGGCGGTGGACATGGAACCCGTCCTCCTCGGAGGTGAGCGAAGGGCCTCGGATGCCGACGTGATAGCGACAGGGGTCGCTCTCGACGGGGACGGCGCCTGCATCGCCGAGGCCCGTCGTCTCGCGGCCCGATTCCTGAACCGGGTGCGGGCCGATTATGGCCTGCCGGTCTCCGACCGGGCCCTGGACGTGACCCAGTTGGTGGTCAGCGAGCTGGTCACCAACGCCCGCAAGTACGCCTCCGGGCCCATCCTCATGGACCTGCTGATCGTGGGCGCCGAGGTCGAGATCGCGATCTGGGACAGTGAGCCGGTGCTGCCGGTGGCCCGCGCGGCCGACCCGGGGCGGGTGGGGCAGCACGGCCTGGAGATCGTGATGGCCGTCGTGCAGGCGTTCGAGATGCGGCGGGAGCCAGTGGGCAAGCGCGTCATCGCGCGCATCGCCCTCCAGGACGGCCCGGAGACCGCCGTCAGGCGCTGAGGTCCCGGGAGTCGCCCATCACCACGACCGGGTGCTGCCGCGGGTCGAGGGTGCGCAGCAGGTACCGCATCGCCGACTCGGGCATGGAGACGCAGGCGGACGTGCCGCTGCCGTGGTCCATGTGCAGCCATATGCTGCCGCCCTTGCTCTGCCCCTCGGGCCGGACCGGGTCGTTGGGCGGGGTGCCCTTCACCCGGTTGTAGTCGATGGCTATGACGTAGTCGAAGTCGTGCCAGTAGGCCTTGTTCCAGTAGTGCGGCGCCTGGAACGAGGCCGATTCGGTGTACGGCAGCCGGGCGCCGGGGTCGTGCAGCACACCGCCCGCGTCGCTCAGCGTGAACACCCCTACCGGGCTGCGCTGGTCGCCCTCGCGGTGGTGCGCGGTCCATCCGCGCCGGCCGTTGTGCGCCCGCCAGGACTGCCCCCGCTCCCACACGGCGCCGTGC
Organism: Streptomyces sp. NPDC046985; assembly: GCF_040644415.1. Classification (NCBI taxonomy): domain Bacteria; kingdom Bacillati; phylum Actinomycetota; class Actinomycetes; order Kitasatosporales; family Streptomycetaceae; genus Streptomyces; species Streptomyces sp. NPDC046985. The sequence continues at coordinate 246,222 of NZ_JBEYWK010000011.1, read as the reverse complement.
TTGGAAAACAGCTCGACCTTCGCCCCGGGAGAGTCCGGCCCGTCGCCGTACACGGCGACGACCTGGCGGGTGCTCGCGGGCACGCGCTGCCACAGCCGGTCGCCGACGCCGGGCACCCGCTTCAGCGGCGCGGCCGGGGCCGGCGCGTCGTCGGTCCGGCCGCTCGCGGCGGCCTTCTGGTCTCCCGAACCGCCGCAGGAAGTCAGGGACATCGCCACCGTCGCGCACAGGGCCGCCGCGGCCGCCGTCCGCATCGCACCGCTCGTCAGCATGGGCCCATGATTCCACCGCGCTCTCCGGGCCCGGCGCCCGCCCCCCGGAAGACGCCGCCCGGCCCCGGTGAGGACGTGTCACCCGAATGGCCCTCCGTGGCAGCGTGCGCTGGGCTGATTGGGTGTCTCCTGGAGGAAGAGAGGCGTCCACCAAGGGAGCCGATCATGTATGAGATGTGTGCAGGAGTCGAGAAACCCGGCGACGCACTGGTGTGGCATGTCATGGCCAAAAGTACGGCCAAGACGCTGTGCGGTCGTCGGCTCGGCCAACGCGTCGACGGGGAGAGCGCACAGCGGGCAGGCCACTGCTCTCATTGCATGGCCCTGTTCGGGAAGCTGATGACCGCACCACCGGCCGTCAGCACCCCCGCCGGCACGGACCGCTGAGGTCCGCGTTCCGAGGTCTGCCCGCCGGGGACCTGTCCCCCGGCGGGCAGACCTTCGCGCTGTGCGGGGCCCACGGGCGCCGTGGGGCGCGGTCGCGTCAACGGTTTGACGCGTTTTCGGCGACCTGGCCCCTTATCGCTTCCGGATATCGCTTCCAGGCGGCGGCCGGTGGGTAACCTTGAGCGGCGAAGGGGGAGGCGCGCGGCGGCGCGCCCGTCCCGCACCAACGCGCCCGCCTTGGGGAAGGCGGCGAGGGGACCAGTCGGGGGGATGCATGACGCAGTCGCTTCCGTGGCAACGCCCGCTCCGCGAGGAGGCGTTCGCGGGACGCCGGGAGCCGCCGACCGTGGTGATCGGCGCCGGGCCGTACGGACTGTCGATCGCCGCGCACCTGCGGGCCCTCGGAAGGCCCGTGCGCGTCTTCGGCGAGGTCATGGGCAGTTGGCGGCACGCCATGGCCACCGGGATGTTCCTGAAGTCGACCCCGGACGCGGTCGACCTGTCCGCGCCCGAACCCGGAGGACGGCTCGCGGACTTCCTCCAGGCGCACGGCGAGCGCGCGCTGACCGAGCTCACCCCGATCCCGTGCGACGTCTTCGTCCGCTACGGCCAGTGGTTCCAGAAGCGGTACGTCGGCGAGGTGGAGCCGGTCCGGGCGGCGAGCGTGGACCGTGCGCCCGGCGGCGCCGGCCTCGCCGTGCGCCTGGACGACGGGCAGGAGCTGGCGGCCCGCCGCGTCGTCGTGGCCACCGGACTGAACGGCCTGGCCCACGTGCCGGCGGAACTCGCGCGGCTCGCGCCCGACGGGCCCGCGGCGCACGCCCTGGTGTCGCACACCAGTCAGCACACGGACCTGTCCCGGTACGCGGGCCGCCGGGTCGCCGTCGTCGGGGGCGGTCAGTCCGCGCTGGAGAGCGCGGCCCTGCTGCACGAGGCCGGCGCCGACGCGCAGGTGCTGGTCCGCGAGCGCGACCTGCTCTGGGGGGACACGCCCGAGCTCGCCCGGCCGTGGACGCGGCGCGTCACCCGGCCCGGCTCGCCGCTGGGCAGCGGATGGATCCTCGCCGCGGTCTGCCGGGCCCCGGGCGGTGTGCGGCGGCTTCCGGCGGCCGCCCGGCTGCTGCTGTTCCGGCGCGCGCTGCGCCCCTCGGGCGGTTGGTGGCTGCGCGACCGGGTCGAAGGCGTCGTACCGGTGCGCACGGCATGCCGGGTGGTCGGCGCCGAGGCGGCCGGGTCCGCCGTCCGGCTGGAGCTGGCCGGGAGGGGAGGCGCGGCGCGGACCCTGACCGTCGACCACGTGCTGGCCGCCACCGGTTACCGGCTCGACGTGGACGCGCTCTCCTTCCTGTCGCCCGGGGTGCGCCGCGCGCTGGCGCTCGTCCCCGGCTCGAAGGCGCCGCGGCTGTCCGCGGCGTTCGAGTCGTCCGTGCCCGGCCTGTACTTCACCGGCTCGTTGGCGGCGCCGACGTTCGGCCCCATGCTGCGCTTCGTCGCCGGCGCCGAGTACACCGCCGCACGGGTCGCCCGCGCGGCGGGGGCCGCCTCTCGCCGCCCGGTTGCCTAAAAGATTTAGGAAGAAGCATAATCCCTTCAGGCAACCGAAGGGACGCACCGTGCCGCGCGCTGGACTCACCGCCGACCGCCTGATCCGGGCCGGCGCCGACCTGGCCGACGAGGTCGGCTTCGACCAGGTCACCGTCTCGGCCCTGGCCAGACGCTTCGACGTCAAGGTCGCGAGCCTGTACTCGCACCTGAAGAACTCCCAGGACCTCAAGACCGGGATCGCCCTGCTGGCGCTGGAGGAACTGGCCGACCGCACCGCCGACGCTTTGGCCGGGCGGGCGGGCAAGGACGCCCTGGCCGCGTTCGCCGGCGTCTACCGCGACTACGCCCGCGCACACCCCGGCCGCTACGCCGCCGCCCGCCTCCCGCTCGACGCCGAGACCGCCGCCGCGAGCGCCGGCGTCCGGCACGCGCAGATGATGCGGGCGGTCCTGCGCGGCTACGACCTGGCCGAACCCGACCAGACGCACGCCGTCCGGCTGCTGGGCAGCGTCTTCCACGGCTACGTCAGCCTGGAGCTGGCGGGCGGCTTCAGCCACAGCGCGCCCGACGCCCGGGAGACCTGGACCTGGGTCCTGGACCAGGTGGACGCCCTGCTGAGGAACCTGTCCGCACCGCACGCTTGACGACCGCGCCCGGTGCTCCTGCGCTTGCCGCCGAGCACCTTCTGCGCCCGCCGCACGCCGAGCACCCTTTGCGCCCGTCGCCCACCGAGCGCCCTCTGCGCCAGCCCGCCGAACACCCCTTGCGCCCGCCCGTCGGCGCCCCGCCCGCCCGGCGGCCGGGCGGGCGGGCGGGGCGCCGCAGAGCTGAGTGGGGGCGCCGACGATCGGTGCCGTGGCCGGAGAAGCCGCCACAGCATCCAGGACCGGGGCGTCGACTAGGTTATGTCCCGGTAAGGATAGTCGGACAAGTCGTGACGATTCGTGCGTGTCAGTGCTAAAAAGACAAAATGGCAGACGGTTTCACCCGTCCTCGACTGATCCGCGACCGTCTTCGACGGATACCGGGGCGGTCGCTGGCGGGACGGAGTCCGCGGAGCGTCGCCGGGCAGGTGTTCGCCTTTCAGGCGGCTCTGGTGGTGCTGCTGGTGGCCTTCGCCGTCTTCGCTCTCGTCCTGCAGTCCGAGCGGGACACCGGCGCCGAGGCCAGGCGCCGTTCCGTGGCCGTGGCCCAGACCTTCGCGCACTCGCCGGGCGTCCTGGCCGCGCTCAAGGCGCCCGACCCGTCGAAGGTGCTCCAGCCGCTGACGGAGGCGGCCCGCGGATCGGCCGGCGTCGACTTCATCGTGGTCATGGACACCCACGGCATCCGCTACACCCACCCGCTGCCGGACCGCATCGGCAAGCGGTTCGTCGGGGACATCGGGCCGTCCCTGGCGGGCCGGGTGCGCACCGAGGGCGTGCACGGACCGCTCGGCGAGGAGACGCAGGCCATCGTGCCGGTGAGGAGCGCCGACGGGCACGTGGTGGCCCTGGTCGCCGCCGGGATGAAGGTCGCGAACGTGGTCACCGCGGTCGACCGGCAGATCCCGATCATCCTGATCGCCGGGGCGGCGGCGCTCGGCGGCGCCACCGCCGTGACCCTGTTCGTGAACAAGCGGCTGCGCCGCCAGACGCACAGCCTGGGGCCGGCCGAGATGACCCGGATGTACGACCACCACGACGCGGTGCTGCACTCCGTGCGCGAGGGCGTGCTCATCGTCGGCGACGACGGCAGGCTGCTGCTCGCCAACGACGAGGCCCGGCGGCTGCTGGACCTGCCCCCGGACGCCGAGGGCCGCGACGTCACCACCCTGACCGGCCTCGAGCCCGACACGGTCGCCCTGCTCGCCTCCGGCCGTGAGGCCACCGACGAGGTCCTGCTCGCGGGCGGCGTGCTGCTCGCCGTCAACCAGCGGCCCACCGACCGCGACGGCGGCCCCAAGGGCGCCGTCCTCACGCTGCGCGACTCCACCGAACTCCAGGCCGTCTCCGGCCGCGCCGAGGTCGCCCGGGAACGGCTCGACCTCCTCTACGACGCCGGGATGGCCATCGGCACCACCCTCGACGTGACCCGCACCGCCGACGAACTCGCCGAGGTCGCCGTCCCCCGCTTCGCCGACTTCGTCACCGTGGACCTCGCCGACGCCGTGCTGCACGGCGAAGAACCCGGCAGCGAGGCCACGGGCGTGCGCCGCGTCATCGCCCGCGGCGTCCGCGACGACCACCCGCTCTACGAGAAGGGGCGGCTGATCGACTTCCTGCCCACCACGCCCATGGCCCGCGGCTACGGCAGCGGCCGCTCCGAACTGGTGACCGATCTGTCGACCGCGCTGGGCTGGCGCGCACAGGACCCCGAGCGCACCGGGCGGATCGTCGACTACGGCATCCACTCGCTGATCTCGGCGCCCATCCAGGCCCGCGGCGTCGTGCTCGGCGTGGCCAACTTCTGGCGCTGCAAGGAGCACGGCGCCTTCGACGACGAGGAGCTGTCCCTGGCCGAGGAACTGGTCGCCCGCGCCGCGGTCAGCATCGACAACGCCCGCCGCTACGCCCGCGAGCACGCCCTGGCGGTCACCCTGCAACGCAGCCTGCTGCCGCGCGCCCTGCCCGAGCAGAGCGCCATCGAGGCCGGCTACCGCTACCTGCCCGCGCAGTCCGGCGTCAGCGGCGACTGGTTCGACGTGATCCCGCTGCCCGGCGGCCGGGTCGCGCTGGTCGTCGGCGACGTCGTCGGCCACGGCCTGCACGCCGCCGCCACCATGGGCCGCCTGCGCACCGCGGTGCACAACTTCTCCACCCTCGACCTGCCCCCCGACGAACTGCTCAGCCACCTGGACGACCTGGTCGGCCGGATCGACCAGGACGAGGCGTCCACCGGGGCCTTCGCCGCCGTCGTCGGCGCGACCTGCCTGTACGCGGTCTACGACCCCGTGACCCGCCGCTGCGCCATAGCCCGCGCCGGCCACCTCGCCCCCGCCCTGGTCAGCCCGGACGGCGCCGTCGCCTTTCCCGACCTGCCTTTCGGGCCGCCGCTCGGCCTGGGCGGCATGCCGTTCAGCACCGCCGAGCTGGAACTGGAGGAGGGCGCCCAGCTCGTGCTGTACACCGACGGCCTGATCGAGGACCGCAACCGCGACCTGGACGTGGGGATGGAACTGCTGCGCCAGGCCCTCGCCGGCCACCCGGCCCGGTCGCCCGAGGAGAGCTGCAAGGCGGTGCTGGACGAACTGCTGCCCGCGAAGCCCGAGGACGACGTCGCCCTGCTCATCGCCCGCACCCGGGGCCTGCCCGCGGACCAGATCGCCGACTGGGACGTGCCGCCCGACCCGGCCGCCGTCGCCCTCTCGCGCGAGGCGGCCTGCGCGCGACTTGAGGAGTGGGGCCTCGGGCGCCTCGCCTTCAGCATGGAACTCGTGCTCAGCGAGCTGGTCACCAACGCCCTGCGCTACGGCTCCCCACCCCTCCACGTCCGGCTGATCCACGACCGCGCCCTCATCTGCGAGGTCTCCGACGGCAGCAGCACCAGCCCGCACCTGCGCTACGCGGCGACCACCGAGGAGGGCGGCCGCGGCCTGTTCCTGGTGTCCCGGATGGCCGAGCGGTGGGGGACCCGCTACACGCCCCAGGGCAAGGTGATCTGGGCGGAGCTGTCACTCTCCGAGGACACGGCCGAGGGGGCGGACGCGGCCGAGCTGGGGGACGTCTGAGCGCGGGCTGCGGACGGGCGCGGGGGAGTGTAGGCCGAGCGGGTGGTTTCCGCGCGGACGCTGGGCCATCCCGGTGACGGCGAAGGCGGCTTCGGGCGCGCGAGCCGCGAGGATGGGGCCGAGCCCTGCGGACATTTCCGCGGAACTCAGGCATCCATGTCCGAGAGAAAGCGTGTTACGGGCCGCATGACACACGTTCAGCACACCACGCCGGAAGCCGCCGGCCAACGCCGCCAGCGGCCCGGAGCCGTGGTGGTGAAGTGGGCGACGACGACCGACCACAAGACGATCGGGTCGCTCTACCTGACCACCTCGTTCCTGTTCTTCCTCTTCGGCGGCGTCCTGGCGCTGGTGATGCGCGCGGAGCTGGCCCGCCCCGGACTCCAGATCGTCTCCACCGAGCAGTTCAACCAGGCGTTCACGATGCACGGCACGGTCATGCTGCTGATGTTCGCGACGCCGCTGTTCGCCGGCTTCACGAACTGGATCATGCCGCTCCAGATCGGCGCCCCGGACGTGGCGTTCCCGCGGCTGAACATGCTGGCCTACTGGCTGTACCTGCTCGGCTCGCTGATCGCGGTGGGCGGCTTCCTCACCCCGCAGGGCGCGGCCGACTTCGGCTGGTTCGCCTACTCGCCGCTCACCAGCGCGGTGCACTCGCCCGGCGTCGGCGGCGACCTGTGGATCATGGGCCTGGCGCTCTCCGGCTTCGGCACGATCCTGGGCTCGGTCAACTTCATCACCACCATCGTGTGCATGCGCGCCCCCGGCATGACCATGTTCAGGATGCCGATCTTCGTGTGGAACGTGCTGCTCACCAGCGTCCTGGTGCTGCTGGCCTTCCCCGTCCTGGCGGGCTCGCTGCTGGCGCTGGAGGCGGACCGCAAGTTCGGCGCCCTGGTCTTCGAGCCGGCCAGCGGCGGCGCCCTGCTGTGGCAGCACCTCTTCTGGTTCTTCGGCCACCCCGAGGTGTACATCATCGCGCTGCCGTTCTTCGGCATCGTCTCGGAGGTCATCCCGGTCTTCTCCCGCAAGCCGATGTTCGGCTACATGGGCCTGATCGGCGCGACCATCGCCATCTCGGGGCTGTCCGTGACGGTGTGGGCGCACCACATGTACGTCACCGGCGGTGTGCTGCTGCCGTTCTTCTCGTTCATGAGCTTCCTGATCGCGGTGCCGACCGGGGTGAAGTTCTTCAACTGGATCGGCACCATGTGGAAGGGCTCGCTGTCCTTCGAGACGCCGATGCTGTGGACGGCCGGCTTCCTCGTCACGTTCCTCTTCGGCGGTCTGACCGGCGTGCTGCTGGCCTCGCCGCCGCTGGACTTCCACGTCTCCGACTCCTACTTCGTGGTGGCGCACTTCCACTACGTCGTCTTCGGCACGGTCGTCTTCGCGATGTTCTCCGGCTTCCACTTCTGGTGGCCGAAGTTCACCGGCAAGATGCTCGACGAGCGCCTGGGCAAGCTGACCTTCTGGATGCTGTTCATCGGCTTCCACACCACGTTCCTGGTCCAGCACTGGCTGGGCGCCGAGGGCATGCCGCGCCGGTACGCCGACTACCTGGCGGCCGACGGCTTCACCGCCCTGAACACGGTCTCCAGCATCGGCTCCTTCGTGCTCGGCGCGTCGATGCTGCCGTTCCTCTACAACGTGTGGAAGACGGCCAAGTACGGCAAGCCGGTCGGCGTGGACGACCCCTGGGGCTTCGGCCGCTCGCTGGAGTGGGCGACCTCCTGCCCGCCGCCGCGCCACAACTTCGTCACCCTGCCCGTGATCCGCAGCGAGTCCCCGGCCTTCGACCTGGCCCACCCCGAGGTCGCGCTCACGGACAAGCGGGAGAACCTGGGCCTTCCGTCATGACGGACGCCCCGGGGCGCACGGGCGGCGAACCGGTCTCCGCCGCCCACGTCGTCAACCAGGTCGAGGGCTACCTGCTGTGGCAGTCCCGGGTGGCCGAGGCCGAGGAGCGGGCCCGCAGCTTCACCGAACCGCTCCAGTGGCTGACCACCGCGCAGCGGGAGGAGATCGAGCAGCACTACGTCCGTGACTGCCTCGGCCGGGCCCGAGCGGACCTCCAGCGCGTCGCGGACCGCTGCCGGGCCCTGCGCGGCGAGTACGAACAGCGCTACCGGCGGCTGCGGGCGCACTGCGTGGCCCTGGTGATCGCCGCCGCGGCCGTCCTCACCGCGGCGGCCCTGCTCGCCGTCTCCGTCACCCAGTCCTGACCGCCTGCCGCCGGGACCCGCCGCTTCCTCCACCGGTCGGAGCCGCTCGCGGACGCCGGTCCGGGCACGCGCCGACGGGACTCTCGGAAACGCCCTACTAGGCACGCCCTACGAGGCGCGGAACACGCCCTAGGAGGCGTGGACCGCGCCCCGGTCGGCGTCCGTCGGCCCCGGGTCCGCGGCGGCCGCACGGGCGCGGGCCGCCTCCAGCGCGTACAGCAGGATCTCCTTGCAGGAGGCGCGGTCGCGCACGTCGCACAGCACCACCGGCGTGGCCGCGTCGAGGTCGAGCGCCGTCCGCACCTGCTCGGCCGGGCGCCCTGGCCCGCCGCCGTGACGAACAGGAACGCCTTGTCCATCTGGATGACCGTCTGCTGCACCCGGCCGCTGTGGAAGTGGCGGGCGGCGCCCGCTTCGGCGGCGGCCCCCGGCCGGCCGAGCCGCTGCCCGTGCGGAGACGCGAGGCGCCGCAGGCGCCGCCCACGAGTGCGGACTACGCGGGCCCGCTGACGACGCCCTCCCCGGACGCCTCGGCTCGCGCGATGAGCGCCATCCAGCAGGGACTCATGCGGGTTGGGGCGTCCGAGGACGGCGGCCGTCCGCCCGGCGGTGACGAACGGACGGATGACCCGGCAGGCGGTGCCGCACACGAACTGCGCGGAACAGAACACGATGACTGAGCAGGCACACACCGGGCGTCAGCTCGGCTGGCTCCTGGAGTGACTGGTGAACCGGATCCCTCGGATCCGCTGCGCCATCGTGCTCTCCGGCGACGGTCTGCTGCTCGGCAGGTCCATGGACATGCTCCGCGACGACGCCGAGCACCTGTCCGCAGTGGCCTCGAGCGTGCACAGCCTTACCCGCGGCGCCCGGCCCGCCGAGACGGAGGTGGTCGGCGTACGCTGCGGTCAGCGCGTCAAGGGCGGCGGGGCTGTGGGCGGAGAGAGTCAAGGAAGCCAAGTAGACCATGCGGCACGGGCGTTGACTCTGAGACAGAGGGGCCGGGAATGACCGGGAGTGGTGAACAACCAAGGCCGCATCTCTGCTTTGATCGGATCTCATGGAATCCCTGTCACCCGAACAACACCGTGCCGCCGGGCAGCACCGGACGCAGCGGCTGCGGATTCTCGGCCTCAACACGCTGGAGGCGGAGGCGACGTTCGACCGGGTCGCGCGCCTCGCGGCCACCTTCACCCAGTCCCCGCTCGCCATGGTCAACTTCATCAACGACGAGCGGCAGATGTTCCGGGGCATGTACGTGCCCACCGGGTCCGGGGACGAACCCGTGGACACCGCGGGCGGCGGCATTCCCTTCGACCTGAGCGGCCTCGCCCGGGAGGCCCCCGGCGACTACGGCTTCTGCCCGCACGTGGTCGCCCAGCAGTCCCAACTGGCCCTGGAGGACGTCTTCGACTACCCCCGCTTCAAGGGCAACCCGCTGGTCAACGACCTGGGTGTGCGCTCCTATCTGGGCACCCCGCTGCGCGACAACACCGGCGTGATCCTCGGCACCGTCTGCGTCGCGGACGTCAAACCCCGCACCTGGGACCCGCAGGTGCGTCAGGGGATGCAGGAACTCAGCGAGACGCTGCTGTCGGAGTTCAAGCTGCGCGACAGCCTGCTCGCCCAACAGCAGGAGCTGTTCGCCGTGTTCGACGGGGCGCCGTTCCCGATCATGCTCACCGAGGGCCCTGAGCACCTGCTGCGCTACGCCAACGGCAAACAGGGCCAGTCCTTCGGCAGGGTGCCGCAGTTCAGCCTCGGCCGGGAGGCGCTGCCCGGACTGGACGAGATCGGCGTGTTCCAGGCGATGGACGACGCGCTGCGCACCGGCCGCCCCACCTCCGTCCCCCGGGCGTATCTCAGGACGTACGACTCCCCGACCCCGCAGGACTTCAACTTCATGTGCACGCCGATCCGCACGTCCCCCAGCGCCCCGTTCAAGGGCGTCCTCACCGTCGCGATGAACACCGCCGACCAGGGCTACGCGGGCGCCGAGTCGCAGGCGTTCGCGGCCAACGTCCAGCAGCGGTTCGAGCAACTGGGCGGCGGCGCGCTCTCCGGCGGCGTCCCCGCACGGTGACCGGCCGGGCGGCGCGAAGCCGCCGGGCCGCGCCGCCCGCGGCGGTCCCCGCGCGGACCGGGCCGTGCCCCCGCCGCCCGCCCACCGGAAGCCGCCGCCCGAAAGCCGCCCCCCCGGAAGTCGTCGCTCCGGACCGGCGCCCCGCCGGGCCGGCATGCCTCCGATCAGCGCGGGGAGGGAAGATGACACCGCGAGCGGAGGCACGACCGAACCCGAAGAGCCCGAGGAGTGGGTGCCATGCAGCAGGAACGAGCGGGCCGGCCGGCCGGACCCGAAGACCTGATCGACGTCGCCCGGCTGGTGACCGCGTACTACGCGCTCCACCCCGACCCGGCCGAACCCGGTCAGCGTGTGGCGTTCGGCACGTCCGGGCACCGGGGCTCGTCGCTGGCGGCGGCGTTCAACGAGGACCACATCGCCGCGACCAGCCAGGCCATCTGCGAGTACCGGGCGCTTCAGGGCGCCGACGGCCCGCTCTTCCTCGGCGCGGACACGCACGCCCTGTCCGAGCCCGCACGGGTCACCGCGCTGGAGGTGTTCGCCGCCAACGACGTCACCGTGCTGATCGACGCCGCCGACGGCTACACCCCGACCCCGGCGGTCTCGCACGCCGTCCTCGCCCACAATCGCGGGCGTTCCTCCGGCCTCGCCGACGGCGTCGTCGTCACCCCCTCGCACAACCCGCCCGCCGACGGCGGCTTCAAGTACAACCCGCCCAGCGGCGGCCCGGCCGGCGCCGACGCCACCTCCTGGATCCAGGACCGGGCCAACGAGATCATCGCGGCCGGACTGAAGGACGTCCGGCGCGTCCCCTACGCGCGGGCGCTCACCGCCCCCGGCACCGGCCGCCACGACTTCCTGGACGCCTATGTGTCCGACCTGCCGAGCGTGCTGGACCTCGACGCGATCCGGGACGCGGGCGTGCGCATCGGCGCCGACCCCCTCGGCGGGGCGTCCGTCGCCTACTGGGGCCGCATCGCCGAGCAGCACCGGCTCGACCTGACCGTGGTCAACCCGCTCACCGACCCCGCCTGGCGGTTCATGACGCTGGACTGGGACGGCAAGATCCGCATGGACTGCTCCTCGCCGTACGCGATGGCCTCGCTGATCGAGCAGCGCGACCGGTTCCAGATCGCCACCGGCAACGACGCGGACGCCGACCGGCACGGCGTCGTCACCCCCGACGCGGGGCTGATGAACCCCAACCACTACCTGGCCGCAGCCATCTCCTACCTCTTCGCCCACCGCACCCGCTGGCCCGCCGAGGCGGGCGTGGGCAAGACCCTGGTGTCGTCCGGGATGATCGACCGGGTGGCCGCCGACCTCGGCCGCCGCCTGGTCGAGGTGCCCGTCGGCTTCAAGTGGTTCGTGGACGGCCTGGCCGACGGGTCGCTCGGCTTCGGCGGCGAGGAGTCGGCCGGCGCGTCCTTCCTGCGCCGGGACGGATCGGTGTGGACCACTGACAAGGACGGCATCGTCCTGGCGCTGCTCGCCTCCGAGATCACCGGCGTCACCGGCAGGACGCCCTCCGAGCACTACGCCGGCCTCACCGCGCGCTTCGGCGAGCCCGCCTACGCCCGCGTCGACGCGCCCGCCTCCCGCGAGGAGAAGGCCCGGCTGGCCAAGCTGTCCCCGGCCCAGGTCGGCGCCGACACCCTGGCCGGGGAGCCGGTCACCGCGGTCCTCACCGAGGCGCCGGGCAACGGCGCCTCCATCGGAGGCATCAAGGTCGCCACCGAGAACGCCTGGTTCGCGGCCCGCCCCTCCGGCACCGAGGACGTCTACAAGATCTACGCCGAGTCGTTCCGGGGCCCCGACCACCTGCGACAGGTGCAGGAGGAGGCCCAGCAGGTGGTCACGGCGGCGCTCGGCGGCTGAGCGGCCGCCCCGCCCGCCGCGTCGCCGTCTGAACTTTCATCGTTCGTTTTCTTGAATCATTCGTGTGTACGGGAGTAGCTTCGACGTCATGACGGCACCGAAGGCTCCGACCACGGCCCAGGAACTGCGCGGCGCGGGCCTGCGCGTGACCGCCGCCCGCGTCGCGCTCCTGGAGACCGTCCGCGCGGGCGACCACCTCGGCGTGGAGGCGCTCGCGTCCGGCGTGCGCGAGCGCGTCGGCCACATCTCGCTCCAGGCCGTCTACGAGGCCCTGCACGCCCTCACCGCGGCAGGACTCGTACGGCGCATCGAACCGGCCGGCAGCCCGGCCCGGTTCGAGGGGCGGGTCGGCGACAACCACCACCACCTGGTGTGCCGGTCGTGCGGCGCCGTCGCCGACGTCGACTGCGCGACCGGCGCGGCGCCCTGCCTGACCGCGTCAGAGGACCACGGCTTCGTGATAGACGAGGCCGAGATCGTCTACTGGGGCCTGTGCCCCGACTGCTCCACCACCGCCCGCAGCTCCTGAGCACCCTGATCCATCCCGTACGGAAGGATGCGCATGTCCGAGAACCACGACGCAATCGTCACCGACCCCAAGCCGGAGGAGAGCGGCGGCTGCCCGGTCGCGCACAGCCGCGCGCCGCATCCGACCCAGGGCGGCGGCAACCGCCAGTGGTGGCCGGAGCGGCTCAACGTGAAGATCCTCGCCAAGAACCCCGCCGTGTCCAACCCGCTCGGCGAGGACTTCGACTACGCCGAGGCGTTCGAGAGCCTCGACCTCGCCGCCGTGAAGCGTGACATCGCCGAGGTGCTGACCACCTCGCAGGACTGGTGGCCGGCGGACTTCGGCCACTACGGCCCGCTGATGATCCGCATGGCCTGGCACAGCGCGGGCACCTACCGCATCAGCGACGGCCGCGGCGGCGCCGGCGCCGGCCAGCAGCGCTTCGCCCCGCTCAACAGTTGGCCGGACAACGTCAACCTCGACAAGGCCCGCCGCCTGCTGTGGCCGGTGAAGAAGAAGTACGGCCAGAGCCTGTCTTGGGCCGACCTGATGATCCTCACCGGCAACGTCGCCCTGGAGACGATGGGCTTCGAGACCTTCGGCTTCGGCGGCGGCCGCAAGGACGTGTGGGAGCCGGAGGAGGACGTCTACTGGGGCCCGGAGACCGCCTGGCTCGGCGACGAGCGCTACACCGGCGACCGCGATCTGGAGAGCCCGCTCGGCGCCGTGCAGATGGGCCTGATCTACGTCAACCCCGAGGGCCCGAACGGCACGCCCGACCCGCTCGCCGCCGCCCGCGACATCCGCGAGACGTTCCGCCGCATGGCGATGAACGACGAGGAGACGGTCGCGCTGATCGCCGGCGGCCACACCTTCGGCAAGACCCACGGCGCCGGCCCCGCCGACCACGTGGGCGACGACCCGGAGGCCGCGAGCTTCGAGGAGCAGGGCCTCGGCTGGAACAACACCTACGGCACGGGCAAGGGCGCGGACGCCATCACCTCCGGCCTGGAGGTCACCTGGACCAGCACGCCCACCCAGTGGAGCAACACCTTCTTCGACAACCTCTTCGGCTACGAGTGGGAGCTGACCAAGAGCCCCGCCGACGCCCACCAGTGGAGGCCGAAGGACGGCGCGGGCGAGGGCACCGTCCCGCACGCCCACGACGCCTCCAAGAAGATCGCCCCGTCGATGCTCACCACTGACCTGGCGCTGCGCTTCGACCCGGTCTACGAGCCGATCTCCCGCCGCTTCCACGAGAACCCGCAGGAGTTCGCGGACGCCTTCGCCCGCGCCTGGTACAAGCTGACCCACCGCGACATGGGCCCGAAGTCCCTGTACCTCGGCCCGGAGGTGCCGCAGGAGACCCTGCTGTGGCAGGACCCGCTGCCCGAGGCCCAGGGCGAGCCCCTCGACGCCGCCGACGTCGCCACGCTCAAGCAGAAGCTGCTCGACTCCGGTCTGAGCGTCTCCCAGCTCGTCTCCGCCGCCTGGGCGTCGGCCTCGACGTTCCGCGGCAGCGACAAGCGCGGCGGCGCCAACGGCGCCCGCGTCCGCCTGGAGCCGCAGCGCGGCTGGGAGGCCAACGACCCCGACCAGCTCGCCGCGGTGCTGCGCACCCTGGAGGGCGTCCAGCGCGAGTTCGACTCCGGCGCCAAGAAGGTCTCCCTGGCCGACCTGATCGTCCTCGGCGGCGCCGCCGCCGTCGAGAAGGCCGCCAAGGACGCCGGGCACGACGTTGAGGTCCCGTTCACTCCGGGCCGCGTCGACGCCACCGAGGAGCACACCGACGCCGACTCCTTCGCCGCGCTCGAACCCTCGGCGGACGGCTTCCGGAACTACGCCGGGAAGGGCAACCGGCTGCCCGCCGAGCACCTGCTCCTGGACCGGGCCAACCTGCTCACCCTGAGCGCCCCCGAGATGACGGCCCTCGTCGGCGGCCTCCGCGTCCTCGGCGCGAACCACGCGCAGTCCTCGCACGGCGTGCTGACCGAGACCCCGGGGAAGCTGACGAACGACTTCTTCGTCAACCTCCTCGACCTCGGCGTCACCTGGAAGTCGACGTCCGGCGACCAGAGCGTCTTCGAGGGCCGTGACGCCACGGGCGCGGTCAAGTGGACCGGCACCCGCGCCGACCTCGTCTTCGGCTCGAACTCCGAGCTGCGCGCGCTCGCCGAGGTGTACGCGAGCGACGACGCGACGGAGAAGTTCGTACGGGACTTCGTCGACGCGTGGGTCAAGGTCATGAACCTGGACCGGTACGACCTGGTCTGACCGTCCCGCCGGGGCCGGCCGTCGCGTCCGAGCGGCGGCCGGCCCCGACGCGTACGCCCCTCGCCCCAGGGCGACGGGCCGCTTTCTCACCTGATTTTCATAGGCCGCCTATATAGGCGCCGTGATACTTGAGACGTGACTCACACCGACCGCGGAGACGACCCGCTGGCGCTGGAGGCCGCGCGGGCCCTGGCCGAGACGGCCGCCGCCGTCGTCCGCGCGGTCGCGGACCGGCGGGACCTGAGCTTCACCGCGGCCTCCACCCTGGGCCGCCTGGAACGCGAGGGCCCGGCCCGGCTCACCGCGCTGGCCGTCGCGGAAGGCGTCGCCCAGCCCTCGATGACCCAGCTCGTGCAGCGCCTGGAGCGCCAGAAGCTGGTGCGGCGCGTCGACGACCCGGGCGACGGACGCGTCAGCCTCGTCGCCGTCACCGGCGCCGGGCGCGACCTGCTCGCCGAGCGCAGGCGGGCCCGGGACACCCGGCTCGCCGACCTGCTGGCCGCCCTGCCCGCCGAGGACCTGCGGGCGCTGGCGGCCGCGGTCCAGACCGTGCGGCCCCTCGTGCGGCGCACGCTCGACGGCCCCCGGGCGCCGCGACCCGCGTCCCGTCCCGACCCCGAGGAGAGCCGGCGATGACCACCGAGCGGACCGACCGGGCGCCGGACGCCGGGCAGCACGCCAGGCGCAGGATGATCGGGGCGGACCACCCCCGCTACAAGTGGGTGGCGCTGACCAACACGACGGTGGGCATGCTGCTCGCCACGATCAACAGCTCCATCGTGCTGATCTCGCTGCCCGGCATCTTCACCGGCATCCGGCTCGACCCGCTCCGTCCCGCCAACGTCAGCTACCTGCTGTGGATGCTGATGGGCTACATGCTCGTCACCGCGGTCCTGGTGGTCGCCCTCGGCCGGCTCGGCGACATGATGGGGCGCGTCCGCATCTACAACGCCGGGTTCCTCATCTTCACGCTCACCTCCGTCGTCCTCTCCCTGGACCCCTTCCACGGCGGCGCGGGCGCGCTGTGGCTGATCGGCTGGCGCATCGTGCAGGCGGTGGGCGGCTCGATGCTCATGGCCAACTCCGCGGCCATCCTCACCGACGCCTTCCCCGCCCGGCAGCGCGGGATGGCGCTCGGCGTCAACATGGTGGCCGGCATCGCCGGGTCGTTCCTCGGCCTGGTCCTCGGCGGCGTGCTGGTCACCTGGAACTGGCGCTCCGTCTTCTGGGTCAACGTGCCCATCGGACTGATCGGCACCCTGTGGGGCTACACCTCGCTGCGCGAGACCGGCGTCCGCCGCCCCGGCCGTATGGACTGGTGGGGCAACGTCACGTTCGCCGTCGGGCTGACCGCGCTGCTCGCGGGCATCACCTACGGCATCCAGCCCTACGGCGGCCACACCATGGGCTGGGCCAGCCCTTGGGTGCTGGCCGGACTGATCGGCGGCCTGGCGACGCTCGCCGCCTTCTGCCTGATCGAGAGCAAGGTCGCCGAGCCGATGTTCCCGCTGCGCCTGTTCCGCGACGCGGCCTTCGCGGGCGGCAGCGCGGCCACCCTGCTCGGCGCCGTGGCCCGTGGCGGCCTTCAGTTCATGCTGATCATCTGGCTCCAGGGCATCTGGCTGCCGCTGCACGGCTACGACTACGCCGACACCCCGCTGTGGGCGGGCGTCTACATGCTGCCGCTCACCGTCGGCTTCCTGCTCGCCGGTCCCGTCTCCGGGGCGCTGTCCGACCGGTTCGGCGCACGGCTGTTCGCCGCCGCCGGGTTCGTGGTGATGGCGCTGTCGTTCGCCGGGCTGCTCGTGCTGCCCAGCGACTTCGACTACCGGGTGTTCGCCCTGCTCATCCTGCTCAACGGGCTCGGCGGCGGCCTGTTCGCGGCACCGAACACGTCGATCATCATGTCGAGCGTGCCGCCCGACGCCCGCGGCGCCGCCTCCGGCATGCGCGCCACCTTCCAGAACGCGGGCATGGTGCTGTCCATGGGCGTGTTCTTCTCCCTCATGGTGGCCGGACTCTCCCGGACCCTGCCGGACACGCTCAGCTCCGGTCTCACCGCGCAGGGCGTCCCGGCGCACGCCGCGCACGCCGTGGCGGGCCTGCCCCCGGTGGGCGTCCTTTTCGCCGCCTTCCTCGGCTACAACCCGATCCAGCATCTGCTGGGGCCGGACATCCTCGCCCGCCTGTCGCCGTCCGGCCAAGCCCACCTCACCGGCCGCGAGTACTTCCCGCACCTGATCGCGCAGCCCTTCCACGACGGTCTGGTCGTGGTCTTCTCCCTGGCCATCGCCATGTCGCTGGCGGCGGCGGCCGCCTCCCTGGTCCGCGACCGCCGCGGCGCCGCGCCCGGCCTGCTGTCCCCGGCCACCGAGACGAGCGCGGCGGCGCCGCCCGCGGCCGACGGCGCCACGCCGCCCGCGCGGCAGGAGGAGCGGCCGGGGCAGGAGCGGCCGCAGGAGGAGGCTGCGCGGTCCGCGCCCGGCGCCGCCGGGCCGGGCCGGATGCTGCGCGGCCGGGTGCGCGACGCGACCGGGGCGCCGCTCGCCCGCGCCACCCTCACCCTCGTCGACCGGCACGGCCGCCAGCGGGGCCTCGCCCGGTCCGCGCCGGACGGCGGCTACGCGCTCGTCGAGCCGGAACCCGGCGCGTACACGCTGATCGCGTCGGCCGAGGGGCACCAGCCCCGCGCCGTGCGGATCACCGCCGGGAGCGGGCCGGTCCCGGCCGACGTCACGCTGGCGGGCGCGGGCGGCGTGCGCGGCACGGTCCGCCACGAGCCCACCGGCCGACCGGTGCCCGACGCCCGCGTCACCCTGCTGAACGCGCGGGGCGAGACGGTGGCGTCCGTCCGCACCGCGGCGGACGGGACGTACGCCCTGCCGGACGTGCCCCCAGGCGGCTACACGGTCGTCGCCACCGGGCGCCCGCCGGTCTCCGCCGAGGTGACGCTGGGCGACGCGGGCGCCTGCCGCGTCGACCTCCAGGTGGGCGGCGCCGCCGAGTGACACCCCCGCCGGGCGCCCGGGATCCCGGCGCGGCGACGCCTGTGGGACTGCTCACATTTCGCGGTAAAAGCGGACTTCCGTGACGGCGGCCACGTCGCACGCGCCGCCTTTTGTCTACGTTCGCTGAGCAGTGCCCCGCAACGACTTCCCCGGTAAGGCCACTCTGCCCATGTCGCACCCCTGCCCCGCTGCGCCCGCGCGGACCGCGGCCGGACGCCGTGGCCCGCGCGCCGTCGTCGTCCTGCTGTCCGCCGTGACCGCCCTCGTCTCCCTCGGCGCCCTGCACGCACCGCCCGCGGCCGCCGCACCCGCCGATCCGGCCGCGACCCCGCCCCGGACCGGGCCGAAGGCCCAGCCCCGCGTGACCGCCGCCGTCCTCGACCTCGACGGCACGGGCCGCGTCCCCACGGTGCACGGCGCGGACGCCCACTACGACACCGCCAGCATCATCAAGGTCGACATCCTCGCGACGCTGCTGCTCCAGGCCCAGGACGCCGGCCGGCGCCTCACGCCCCAGGAGCGCGCCCAGGCGGAGCCGATGATCCGGCACAGCGACAACGCGGCGGCGAACGCCCTCTGGCGGGAGATCGGCCGAGCCCCCGGTCTCCAGGCCGCGAACAAGCGCCTCGGCCTGATCACCACCCAGGGCGGCCCCGGACCCGCCTGGGGACTCACCCGGACCACCGCGAGCGACCAGATCCGGCTCCTGCGGGCGGTCTTCGACCACGGCGCCGGCCCGGCGGGCGCGCCGGCGCTGGGGGAGAGGTCCAGGGCCTACATCCGCTCGCTGATGAGCCGGATCGCCGACGAGCAGTCCTGGGGCGTCTCGGCGGCCGCCGGCTCGTCCTGGGAGCTGAAGAACGGCTGGCTCCAGCGCACCACGACCGGCCTCTGGGACGTCAACAGCGTCGGCCGCGTCTCGAAGGGCGGTCGCCACTACCTCGTGGCGGTGCTCTCGGACGGCAACGCCACGATGGGCGACGGCGTCTCCCGGGTGGAGAAGGCGGCGCGCGCCGCCGTCGCGGCGGCCTCCGCGCGCTGACCCGCGCCCCGCGCCGTCCCGCTCGTGCCCCGGCGTCCCTGCTCACGCCCCCGCGCCCCCGCTCGCGCTCGTCGGACGCCCGGCGCCGCCCCCGCCCTTAGGATCAGGTCGTCACCGAGGGGGTATGCGATCGTGGCCAAGCAGCGCTCCGGCACGCCGAGGCTCGAAGAAGTGGCCGCGCTCGCGGGGGTGGGGCGGGGAACCGTCTCCCGGGTCATCAACAACGCCGTGGGCGTCAAGGACTCCACCCGCCGCGCGGTGGAGCGGGCGATCACGGAACTGGGCTACGTCCCCAACCAGGCGGCCCGCTCGCTCGCGGCACGCCGCGCGGACGCGGTGGCGCTGGCGATGACCGAGACGGACTGGCGGCGGTTCGGCGAGCCGTTCTTCTCCGAGATCGTCTGCGCGGTGAGCGACGCCCTGGCAGGCACGGACATCCAGTTGCTGCTCACCCTGGTGCGCACCGACGCCGAGCGGCGCCGCTTCGTGGAGTACGCGCGCGCCGGGCGGATCGACGGCGTGCTGCTGATGTCCCTGCACGGCGGCGATCCGCTGCCCGACATGCTCGCCGGACTCAGACTGCCCACCGTCCTGCTGGGCCGCCGTCGCGGCGACGAGCGCGTCTCCTACGTGGACGCCGACAACGTGGGCGGCGCGCGCGACGCCGTCGGCCACCTGCTCGCCCGCGGCCGGACCGCCGTCGCCGCCATCACCGGACCGCTCGACATGTACGTCGCCCGGTGCCGGCTGCGCGGATACGAGGAGGCCCTGCGCCGGGCGGGCCGCCGGAGCGGGCCGTCCTGGGTCGCCGAGGGCGACTTCAGCGAGGAGAGCGGGCGCCGGGCGATGGCCGGGCTGCTGCGCCGCCACCCGGAGATCGACGCGGTGTTCGCGGCCTCGGACACCATGGCCGCCGGGGCCCTGCACGTCCTGCGCGCCTCGGGCCGGCGGGTGCCCGAGGACGTCGCGGTGATCGGGTTCGACGACTTCCTGCTGGCCCAGCACACCGATCCGCAGCTCACCACGGTGCGCCAGCCGGTCACGGAGATCGGGCGGGCCATGGTCCGGCTGCTCCTGGAGGAGCTGGGGCACGCCAGCGGGGCGTGGCGGCACGTCGTCCTGCCGACCGAGCTGGTGCTCCGGGACTCCGCCTGACGCGCGGCCGCCTGAGTCGCCCGATACGCCGATACGCACGATCCGCCCGTCCGTTCCCCCGCCCGCGCCCGGGACGCCGGGCGGGCGCCGTCTCCCCACGTGGCGTACGTCGCTCTCGCAGGCCGTTCCGTTTGCCGTCGCCACGAATGAGCAGGCGCCCTCCTGCGCGACCGTGCACCCGGCAGAGAGGAGCCCTGGAGATATGGCAGTGAACGAGGAGGGCGCGCGGGCGGCTGACGCCGATCCGCACGCCGTCAGGCGCCATCGCACGCTGTTCCGGGCCGTCCAGCGGCGACGGAACCCCCCGCTGCGGCGCACTGACATCACCGTCACCGACGAGGCGGCGGTGCGACGGGCGGTCAACGCCGCCTCCCTCGGCAACGCCATGGAGTGGTTCGACTTCGGCGTCTACAGCTATCTGGCGGTCACCCTCGGGCACGTCTTCTTCCCGTCCGGGAACGCCACCGTGCAGTTGCTGTCGTCGTTCGCGACCTTCGCGGTGTCCTTCCTGGTGCGTCCGCTGGGCGGCATGGTGTTCGGTCCGATGGGCGACAAGATCGGCCGCAAGAAGATCCTCGCCGTCACCATGATCATGATGGCGGTCGGCACCTTCGCCATCGGTCTGATCCCCTCCTACGCCGCCATCGGCTTCTGGGCGCCGACGCTGCTGATCCTCTTCCGGCTGGTGCAGGGCTTCTCCACGGGCGGCGAGTACGGAGGCGCGTCCACCTTCATCGCCGAGTACGCGCCCGACCGGCGCCGCGGCTTCTTCGGGAGCTTCCTGGAGCTGGGCACCCTGGCCGGTTACGTCGGCGCGTCTGGGCTGGTGACGATCCTGGCCTCGGTGCTGGGCGACGGCGGCATGGAGTCGTGGGGCTGGCGGGTGCCGTTCCTGGTGGCGGGCCCCATCGGTCTGGTCGGCCTGTACCTGCGGCTGAGGCTGGACGAGACGCCCGCCTTCCAGAAGCTGGAGAACGCCTCCGCGCACCGCGCCCCGGAGGCGGCGTCCGCCGTGGAGAGCACCGCCAAGGGCGACCTGGCGAAGATCTTCCGCGACTACTGGCCGACCCTCGTGCTGTGCGTCTGCCTGGTCGGCGCCTACAACATCACCGACTACATGCTCCTGTCGTACATGCCGACCTACCTGTCGGACGACATGGGGTACTCCGAGACGCACGGCCTGCTGATCCTCATCGCCACCATGGTCCTGCTGATGCTGGTGATCAACCAGGTGGGCAAGCTGTCCGACCGGATCGGCCGCAAGCCCGTCCTCATGGCCGGCATGCTGGGCTTCCTCCTGCTGTCGCTCCCGTCGTTGCTGCTGGTCGGCCAGGGCGGCGTATGGGCGGTCTCCGCGGGCATGGTGCTGCTCGGCCTGTCCCTGGTGTGCCTGCTCGGCACGATGTCGGCGGCGCTGCCGGCCCTGTTCCCGACCCAGGTGCGCTACGGGTCCCTGTCCATCGGCTACAACGTCGCCACCTCGCTCTTCGGCGGGACGACGCCCCTCGTGATCACCGCGCTGATCTCGGTCACCGGCAGCGAGCTGATGCCCGCCTACTACGTCATGGGCGCCGCGCTCGTCGGCGTGATCGCCGTGGCGTGCATGAAGGAGACGGCACGCCGCCCCCTGGACGGCTCCCCGCCCGCCGTGGCCACCGCCGAGGAGGCCGCGGAGATGGTGCGGAGCAAGGCGCCCACGCCCCGGTTCTGACCGCTCGGCGCGCGGCCCGGCACGGCGCCGGACGCGGAACGGCGGAGGCGACGGCCACACGGCAGTCGCCTGCGCCGACCCGCCCGCCTCAGTCGACCGGCCAGGTGTGGACCGGGGCGTTGAGGTGCATGTAGTCCACGTAGAGCTGGGTCATGCGGCGCAGCGACTCGTGCCGTCCCGCGCGGGTGGCGGCGTCGATGCGGTGGAACATCTCCTTCTGCCACACGGCGCCGTTGCGGGCCGCCACGCAGCGCTGCTCGATGATCCCCAGCAGCGGCTCCCGCCAGGCCTCGTCCATGCCCGAGCGCTCCAGACCCTGGTGCGCCAGCGGCAGCAGGCGCCGCAGCACCAGTTCGGCCGCCGGCGCCTCGCCCACGCCGGGCCAGTACAGACGCGCCTCGATGCCGTGCCGCGCGGCGGTGTGCAGGTTCTCCTCGGCGGCGGCGAAGGACATCCGCGACCACACGGGCCGCTCCTCCTCCACCAGGGCGCGGGTCAGCCCGTAGTAGAAGGCGCCGTTGGCGAGGGTGTCGGCGACGGTCGGCCCGGCGGGCAGCACGCGGTTCTCCACCCGGAGATGGGGCTTGTCGTGCGAGATGGCGTAGACCGGGCGGTTCCAGCGGTAGATGGTGCCGTTGTGCAGGGTGAGTTCGGCCAGCTCGGGGATGTCGCCGCGGTCCAGCGTCTCCAGCGGATCCTGCTCCTCGCACAGTGGCAGCAGCGCGGGGAAGTACCGCACGTTCTCCTCGAAGAGGTCGAAGACGCTGTTGATCCACCCCTCGCCGAACCACACCCGGGGCCGCACCCCTTGCACCTTGATCTCCTCCGGCCGGGTGTCGGTGGTCTGCTCGAACAGCGGGACGCGGGTCTCGTGCCACAGCTCCTTGCCGAACAGGAAGGGCGAGTTGGCCGCCAGCGCGACCTGGACCCCGGCGATGGCCTGCGCGGCGTTCCAGTACCCGGCGAACTCCTCCGGGGAGACCTGGAGATGGAACTGGGTGCTGGTGCAGGCGGCCTCCGGAGTGATGGTGTCCGCGTACGTCCGCAGCCGGTCCACGCCGTCCACGTCGATCCGCAGATCCTCTCCTCGCGCGGCGAAGACCTGGTCGTTGAGCAGCCGGTAGCGCGGGTTCTCCGACAGCGCGGCGGCGCCCACGTCCTCCTGGCGCAGGGTGGGCAGGATGCCGATCATGATCAGGTGGGCGCCGACCGTGCCCGCGCGGTCCTCCGCGTGGTTCAGCGCGGCCCGGATCTCCGACTCCCAGGCGTCGGGGCCGCCCGCAGTGAGCCGGCGCGGCGGAATGTTGATCTCCAGGTTGAACCGGCCCAGCTCGGTGGCCCAGGCGGGGTCCGCGATGGCCTGGAGCACGTCCACGTTGCGCATGGCCGGTTCCGCGTCGCCGTCGCCGAGGTTCAGCTCGATCTCCAGTCCCACCTGGGGCCGCTCGGACTCGAACCGCGACTCGCGCAGCATCACGGCGAACGCGTCGAGGCACTGCTGCATCTTGATCCGGTACCGGCGGCGGTCCTCGCGGGTGAAGACCCTCGCCGGGACGTCGCGTCCCATCGGCGGCCCTCCGACTCTCCCGGCACCCCTCCTCGGACACCTCTCCACCCCAGCCTCGCACCCGCGGGCGACTCGGACCACGCGGGACGGGCGGCGCCGGGCGCGCGAGGCCGCCGGTCCCCGAGCCCGGGGCCGCCGGTCCCGAAGCTCGGGGCCGCCGTGGGGCGGGCCGGTCCCGGAGCGGGAGGCCGCCGTCGGGCCGACCGGTCCTGGAGCGCGGGGGCCGCCGCCTTCCCCGGTCGACGGCTCCCGCGAGAGCTGTCAGCGGCCGTGGGACGGGAGCCGCAGCTCAGCGACGACCGGCCGGTGGTCGGAAGCCGTGGTGTCGGGCACGTCCACGCCGGTGACGGCGACCTCGGGGGAGACGGCCACCACGTCGATGCGTTCGGCCGGACTCGCCGCCGGATAGGTCGCCCCGCCGTGCGGGGCTGCGTCGGACAGCGGGCCCCACAGCCTCGCCAGCTCGGGGGCGCCCGGATCGGCGTTGAAGTCGCCGACCAGCACCTTCGGCCCGGCGTCCTCGGCGAGGACGGCAAGCATGTCGTCCACCTGGGCCCGCCGCACCGACGGATCGGGGCGGTAGTCCAGATGCGTGCAGTAGACGTGCACGCGGGCCCCCCGGACCAGAACCGTCGCCTCGGCGAAGCCGGGCGCCGGGGCCGGAACGGGGTCGGGCGTCTGGGTCGAGAGCCGGGTGATCTCGTGGTTCTCCGCGTGGACCAGCGGATACCGGCTCAGCACGGCGACGCCGAACTGGCGCCGCGGTCCGCTCCCGGCGGCGGGCGGCAGGTCGTATATCGGGGCGAAGAACACCCGCATGCGCAGCCGCGCGGCCAGTGCGCGGGCCTCGTCGGAGAAACCGCTGCGGGCGGCCCAGTGCACGTCGACCTCCTGCAAGCCGATCACGTCGGCGTGCAGGGACCGGATCGCCCCGGCGGTGCGGTCGAGGTCGAAGACGCCGTCCTCGCCGGCGCCCGCGTGGATGTTGTAGGTGGCCACCCGCAACGGCGCCACCCGCAGCGGCGCCGGCCGCGCGGATCCGGCGCCTGCGGCGCCGGAGGCCGGGAGCGCGCCGGGCGCCGAGGCGGCGCCGGGGGCGGCGGCCCCCAGGGCGGCGAGCGCGGCCAGCACGGCGGCGGCCGTGCGGAGAGGGGAGGACCGCAGGATGGCGCGACTCACACTGACCTCCGGGCAGGGCGTACGACGGACAGGCGGTCGACGCGGCGGCCCGGGGGCCGAAGAGGAGCACCTGCCCCGGCAGCCGCACCGCCGAGAAGCATAGGCGCCCGGCCCTCGTCCGGTAACCGGGTGACACGGGTGTCCGCCGGGCGGACACCCGCGCGTTACCTCGTTCGGACCGCGGTCGGGGCGGGGGAGTGCTGAACCGCCGCAACCGGGTGATGGGTCTTCACATGACTGCACACCACGACGGCCCCGACCCGGCCCACCAGCGACCGCCCGGTGTCTCGGACCGCACGGTCGAGGCCCTGGGCGCCCTGTCGAAGGCCCTGGAGACGACCGAACGCGCCCGCGGCCACCTGTACGCCTTTCACCAGCTCACCGGCGGCGCGGACTTCGAACTCGACCGCGCCGTGCGGCTGCTGCGGGAGGCCGGCCACCCCGAGTGGGCCGACCGCGTGCAGCGGGAGATCGTGGGGCGCGACGTGATCCCCGGTCACTGGACCTTCCAGCTCGTCGAGGCGTACAACGCGACGTACTACGAGCCGTTCAAGGACACCGAGGCGCAGGCCCGCCGGGAGCTGGCCGACGGCAGGGACCATCTGTACGAGGCGGAGCTGAAGGAGCGGCGCCGCACCGCCGGGCGCCCCGATCACACGGCGGGCCCGGACGGCGCCCCGGACGGCGGATGACCGCACGCCGTGTCCGGGCGCGACGCACGGACGCGCGGCGGCCGGGGAGGGCGTCGGCGTCGGCGGACGGGTGACATGTCGTCGGCGATCGGTTCACGACCGCCCGGGGCCCCCGCCGGGACGCCGCTCGCGACCCGTCCCCGCGGTGGCCGCGGGGCGCCCGCGCGTACGCCGGACGGGGTGCGCGCGGGCCGCCGCCGGACGCCGATCCGCCCGGATCGGACGGCGAGCACGCCGACGGTGAGGGGCTGCCAGAAGCCGTCAACTGTCGAGGTCAACGACTTTTATGGCGATGCGTCACACGTCGAGACGCGCGGAGGGCGCCCGGTGTTCCAGAGCATCCGTCAGCCGCAGGGACCGCTGGGCGTCCGGCCGAGTCGCACGAGGCGCCGGAGGGCGTGGACGCCCCCGCGCCGTGTGCGGGCCCGCCACGCCGGGAGAGGCCCCCGACGTCCCCCCACCGGCCGAATGGAAAGACCGTCAGTAGTCCGAATACGCGCCTCAAATGGTGCGCGCCGCGGATTCCGATGAAGGTGATCACGTCGCACCTGTGATCCCCGAATGAGTGGGCGTAGTGCCTGCTCGCGCAGTCGCGACGGAAGGAAATTCCCATGCGCATCACCCGTACTCTGTTCGTCTCCGCGGCGATCACCACGGCGGTGGCGATGTCCGCTCCCGTCGCGGGCGCCTCGGGCGTGATCGAGCTCCTGCAGGCGAAGAGCGACACCGTCCACACCTTCTCGGCAAGTGGCGGCGACTCTCACGGCAACGGCGAGGACAACGGCGGCAAGGGCCACGGTGAGAAGGGCGGCGACAACTACGGCGGCAAGGGCGGCGACGACCGCGGCGGCAAGGGCGGCGACGACCGCGGCGACGAGCACGGCGGCAAGGGCCGCGGCGGCGAGAAGGGCGAGTGGGGCGGCAAGCCCCGCGGCGGCGTGCACGCCGGTGGCGGCGCCCTGGCGATGACCCCGCTCGGCGGCGACGTCGGCAACGGCGGGGGCAACGGCGGCGGCAACGGTGGGGGCAACGGCGGCAAGGGCGGCAACGGCCACGGCGGCAAGGGCGGCAACGGCTACGGCGGCGAGGGCGGCGACGAGCGCGGCGGCGACGAGCACGGCGGCCGGGGCGGCGAGGAGCGCGGCGGCGACGAGCACGGCGGCCGGGGCGGCGAGGAGTACGGCGAGAAGGGCCGTAAGCCGCACGGCGGCGTGCACGCCGGCGGCGGCGCCCTGGCCCTGGGCCTGGCCCCGCGCAGCGGCGACTCCGACGACAACAGCGACGACTCCGGCGACGAGGGCGCCGAGGCCAAGAGCGACAAGGGCGGCGAAGGAAACAGCGACAAGGGAGGCGAGAGCAACGGCGGCAAGGGCGGCGAAGGGAACGGCGGCAACGGCGGCAACGGCGGCAACGGCGACAAGGGAGGAGAGGGCAACGGCGGCAACGGCGGCAAGGGCGGGGAAGGCAACGGCGGCAACGGCGGCGGCGGCAACGGCGGCGGCAACGGCGGCGAGGGCCACGGGGGCAAGGGCGGAGGCGAGGAGCACGGCGGCAAGGGCGGCGACGACGAGCACGGCGGCAAGGGCGGCGACGACGAGGACGACGAGGGCCACGGCGGCAAGGGCGGCGAGCGCCGTCACGAGCACGGTGGCAAGCCGCACGGCGGCGTGCACGCCGGCGGCGGCGCCCTGGCGATGATCTCGAACGGCGGCGACTCCGGCGAGGACCGCGGCGGCGACCGCGGCGACAAGGGCGGAAAGGGGCACGGCGGCGACAAGGGAGGTCAGGAGCACGGCGGCGACCGCGGCGACAAGGGCGGTCAGGAGTACGGCGGCGGCCGCGGCGGCGAGGGCGAGCGCGGCGGCCGTGGCGAGGGCAAGCCGCACGGCGGCGTCCACGCCGGTGGCGGCGGCCTGGCTCAGTCCCCCGACACGATGGGCCTCGGGGCCGCGCTGGTGCTCGGCGGCCTCGGCGCGGGGGCGTACATGCTGCGCCGCCGCCAGACATCGGGCACTTCCGCGGCCTGAACCGGTTCCTGTTGAGCATTGCTCTGCTGTCGCGGCCTGCGTCCCCTCCACGAGGACCACGCAGGCCGCGGAAGCGGCGGCCTCTGCGCCGCCCATGGCCGGCATCATCTCTTCATGAAAGGCATCGCCCATGGCCTCTCAGCAACCGCCTCAGACGGAGCAGTGCGGAACCGAGCCCGCCCCACGCCGTGGCCGGCTCCGCATCCTGTGGCCCGCGGCAGCGGTCGGGCTGGGACTCGTGCTCATCCACCAGTCTCTCGGCAGCCCCGTAGCCAGCACCGGGCTACCGCCCCGGCCCGCGGTCACCGTCCCGGCTTCACGCACCTCACCCACCTCTTCCACGCCTTCGAAGTCCTCAGCGTCCTCGGCGGCCTCGGCGTCGTCAACGGCTTCGGCGTCTTCAGCGCCGCCGTCCGCCGCCGCCAAGCCCGACGACGGGTCCCTGCCCCGCTCGGAACCCAAGCGCCTCACGATCCCGGACATCGGCGTGGACGCGCCCTTCACCGGACTCTCGCTCGACTCGACGGGGCACCTGACCGCTCCGCCGGCCGACGACACCAACCTCGTCGGATGGTTCAAGGGCGGCGCCTCGCCCGGTGAGCGCGGAGCGTCGATCGTCGTCGGCCACCTGGACACTACGACAGGTCCCGCGGTCTTCGTCGAGCTCGACTCGCTCAAGCAGGGCGACACGGTGAACATCACCCGGGCGGACGGCATCGTCGCCCACTTCAAGGTCGACACCGTGGACACCTACAGCAAGACGGACTTCCCCGACGACCAGGTCTACTCCGACACCTCCACGCCGGAACTGCGGCTGATCACCTGCGGCGGCACCTTCGACCGGGCCGCCCAGAACTACGAGGACAACGTGGTCGTCTCCGCCCACCTCGACTCCAGCGACTCGGGGCAGTGAGCGACCTCCGGTCGCGGCCGTCGAGCCGGGACCGGTGAGCAGCGCCGGATCACGACCGGGGCGCGCACGGCCTTCCACGGCCCAGCGCCCCCGTCGCGACGGCGCTTTTCCGCATGCCCCGGCCCGCCGCCTGCCGCCCGGCGGCTGTGCGAGAGCATCGTGCGCTCTGCGAGCCGAAGGCGGCAAGCAACTTCAAAGAAAAAGACACAAATATTGACGCGTTCGAACAACCTGCGTAGGTTCCGGGCCGATCCCACCGCGGCGTCGACACGCCCGTGACGCACTCGTCCCGTACCCGACCGGGGAAGCGCAGGTGTCATATACATGCCTAGACAGTCCGCACGTTCGGCTTTAGGAAGCGGTTCCGGGAGAGTGCGCCGACTGGCGCGCGCCCTCGGCGTCGCCGTGTCGGCCCTCGGGCTGGCCCTCGCGGCCCTCCTCGGCCTCCCCACCGCGTCGCAGGCGGCAGGCTCCCTGCCGTGCGACATCTACGGCGGCGCGGGCACCCCGTGCGTCGCCGCGCACAGCACCACGCGCGCCCTGCTCTCCTCGTACAACGGGCCCCTCTACCAGGTCACCCGCGCCTCGGACGGGGCGAGGGCCGACATCGGGCTGCTGTCGGCGGGCGGTTACGCCAACGCGGCGCAGCAGGACACGTTCTGCGCGAACACCTCCTGCCGCATCAGCAAGATCTACGACCAGACCTCGCGGCACAACGACCTCACCCCGGGACCCGCCGGAACCTCCGGCATGGGCGCCGACCGCGGGGCCGACGCCAGCGAGATCGCCGTCACCGCAGGCGGCCACAAGGTGTACGGCGTGTGGGTCTCGCCCGGCGTCGGCTACCGGTACACCGGCGTCGCCTCCGGCGTCGCGGTCAACGGCCAGCCGGAAGGCGCCTACATGGTGGCCAGCGGCACCCACGTCGGAGCCGACTGCTGCTTCGACTACGGCAACGCCGAGCGCACCCCGGCCGACACGGGCAACGGCCACATGGACGCGGTGAGCATCGCGACCACGTGCTTCTTCGCACCGTGCACCGGCTCCGGGCCCTGGATCGAGGCCGACATGGAGAACGGCATGTTCCAGGGCGACAACGGCTCCAACACCGCCAACCGCGGCAACAACACGCCCTTCGTGACGGCCGTGCTCAAGAACGACGGCCAGACCCGCTACGCCCTCAAGGGCGGCGACTCCCGCTCCGGCGCCCTGTCGACCTGGTGGGACGGCGGACTGCCCACCCGCGGCGGCTACCGGCCGATGCAGCAGGAGGGCGGCATCATCCTCGGCACCGG
Organism: Streptomyces sp. NPDC046985; assembly: GCF_040644415.1. Taxonomy (NCBI): domain Bacteria; kingdom Bacillati; phylum Actinomycetota; class Actinomycetes; order Kitasatosporales; family Streptomycetaceae; genus Streptomyces; species Streptomyces sp. NPDC046985. The sequence continues at coordinate 216,749 of NZ_JBEYWK010000011.1, read as the reverse complement.
CGGCGACAACAGCAACTGGAACCGGGGCACGTTCTTCGAGGGCGTGATGGTCGCCGGCTACCCGAGCGACGCCGCCGAGAACGCGGTGCAGGCGAACATCGTCTCCGCCGGATACTCCGGTGAGACGGACGTCCCCAACGGGCCGCAGGGCACGATCACCGGCCCCGGCGGCAAGTGCGTCGACGCGGCCGCCGACGACACCGGCGTCAACGGCACGGCCGTCCAGCTCTGGGACTGCCAGAACTACGCCGAGGACCAGCACTGGACGCACAACCCCGACGGCTCGCTCTCCACGCTCGGCCGGTGCCTGGACATCGAGCACAACGGGACGGCGAACGGCGCCCTGGTCGAGTTGTGGGACTGCAACGGCGTGGGCGGCCAGAAGTGGGTGCAGCAGGCCGACGGCTCGCTGCGCAACCCGCAGTCGGGGCGCTGCCTGGACTCGCCCAACGGGGCCACCGCGAACGGCACTCGGCTTCAGATCTGGGACTGCAACGGCGCCGCCGCGCAGAAGTTCTCCGTGAACGGCGGCGGCACGATCGGCGGCCCCGGCGGCAAGTGCGTCGACGTGGCCGCCGACGACAGCGGCGTCAACGGCACGGCCGTCCAGCTCTGGGACTGCCAGTCGTGGGCGCTGGACCAGCACTGGTACCACCGCTCCGACGGTTCGCTCTCCACGCTGGGCCGCTGCCTGGACGTCGTGGGCAACGGGACGGCGAACGGCGCCCAGGTCGAGTTGTGGGACTGCAACGGCGTGGGCGGCCAGAAATGGCAGCAGCAGGCCGACGGCTCGCTGCGCAACCCGCAGTCGGGGCGCTGCCTGGACTCGCCCAACGGGGCTACCGCGAACGGCGCCCGGCTTCAGATCTGGGACTGCAACGGCTCGGCCGCCCAGAAGTTCGCGCTGAACTGATCCGACCGGACCGACCGGACCGACCGAGCCGACTGGGCCGACTGGTCCGACTGTCCGGTCGATCCGGTCGATCCGACTGAACCGATCCCACCCGTCCGGGCGCCTCACCGGCGCCCGGACCCGTGTGCGCCCCATACTCCGCCGGTCCGCCGCGAGTTCGTCTGGTCCAACCAGTTGACCAGTCGTCCGGCGCGGTCCACTCTGATCGCCATGACACAGCGGCACATCCGGCGGGAGGCGGTCTCCGACCAGCTCTTCGCCCAGTTGCGGGACAGGATCCTCGGCGGGGAACTGGCGCCCGGCTCCGCGCTCACCGCCGAACGCGACCTCGCGGCCGAGGCCGGGGTGAACCGGCACGCCGTCCGCGAGGCCGTCAAACGGCTCCAGCAGGCGCGGCTCGTCGAGGTCAGCCACGGCGGCCGCACCCTGGTCCTGGACTGGCGGCGCACCGCGGGACTGGACCTCGCCATGGGCATCGCCGCGGCCGGCGCCGGTCCCTCCACGGACGAACTCGCCCGCGACGCGCTGGAGATGCGGGCCTCCCTCGGCGCCGACGCGGCCCGGCTGTGCGCACTGCGCTGCTCCGCGGACACCGCGGCGCGGATCGTCCGCACCGCGGGCCGGTACGCGCGGAGCGGCCCCGACCTGACCGACCGGGGCGCGGCCGACCTCGCCTGGTGGCGGCTGATCGTGGAGGGCTCCGGAAACCTCGCCTACCTGCTGGCGTTCAACAGCCTGGCAGGCGGGGCGATCCCGGTCGCCGAGGTCCCCGCCGACCTGCGCACCGCCGAACTCCTCGACGTCGAGGCCCATGTGCGGCTCGCCGGGCACATCTGCGCACGGGAGGCCGGGGCCGCCGAGCGGCTGGCGCGCGAGCTGCTGTCCCGCAGCGTGCCCGCGCCCGACCGGAAGGCGGTGTGCTGACGTGATTCCCGCCGTGGTCTACGCGATACCGGCGTTCGTGCTCCTGGTCGTCGTCGAGGCGCTCTCCTTCCGCTTCCTCCCGGACGACGACGAACGCGGCTACGAAGTGCGCGACACCGTCACCAGCATGTCGATGGGCGCCGGCAGCCAGGTCGTCGGACTGCCGTGGAAGCTCGTGGCGGTCGTGGCGTACGCGGCCCTGTTCACCGTCGCGCCCTGGCGGCTGTCGCCCGGCTCCGGGTGGACGTGGGCGCTGCTGTTCTTCGCCGACGACCTGGCGTACTACGCCTTCCACCGCGCGCACCACCGGGTGCGCGTGCTGTGGGCCAGCCACGTGGTCCACCACTCCAGCGTCCGCTTCAACCTCTCCACCGCGCTGCGGCAGAGCTGGACGCCGATGACGACCCTGCCGTTCTGGCTGCCCCTCGCCCTGCTCGGCATCCCGCCTTGGATGATCCTGCTCCAGCAGTCCGTCAGCCTCGTCTACCAGTTCTTCCTGCACACCGAGCGGGTCGACCGGCTGTGGCGGCCGGTGGAGTTCGTCTTCAACACCCCCTCCCACCACCGCGTCCACCACGCGTCGAACAAGGTCTACCTGGACCGCAATTACGGGGGCGTTCTCATCGTCTGGGACCGGCTCTTCGGCACCTTCGAACCCGAGGGCGAGCGGGTGGTGTACGGCCTGACGAAGAACATCGACAGCTACAATCCGCTGCGGGTCGCCTTCCACGAGTACGCGGCGGCCTGGCGCGACGTCCGCGCGGCGCGGCGCTGGCGCGACCGGGCCGGCTACCTGTTCGGGCCGCCCGGCTGGTCGCCGCGGACGGAGGGCTGACATGGCCCGCCGACCCAGCGCGCCGCCGCCGCTGACGGCCTTCGCCGTGCTGGCCGCCGTCGACGTCGCCGCCGTGGCGGCGGACCTGCGGCCCCTGGAATGGCTCGTCAAACCGCTGCTGGCCCCGGTGCTCGCCCTGCACCTGTGGCGGCGGACCGGCGCCCGGCGCCCCTTCGCCCTCGCCGGGCTCGGGCTCGCCGCCGCCGGGGACGCGGCGCTGCTGGCGCCCGGCGCGGCCGCCTTCGCCGCCGGACTCGCTCTCTTCCTCGGCGCGCAGATCTGCTGGAGCGCGGAGTTCCTGCGCGCGGGCGCCCTGCGGCGCCTGCGCTCCCGCCGCCTGCTGAGCACCGGGTACCTCGTCGCGTGGGCGGCCGCCGTCGCCGTCCTGGCGCCCTCGCTCGGCCCGTGGCTGGGCCTCGCGGTGGCCGTCTACGCCCTCGCTCTGCTCACCATGGCCCTGACCGCCTGGGCGCTGGGGCGCCGGGCCGCCTGCGGAGGGCTGGTGTTCCTCGCCTCCGACCTGCTGGTCGGGCTGGGCGCGGCGCGGCTCGACTTCCCCGGGCGCGCGGTCGCGGTGATGGCGACGTACGCGACCGCCCTGTTCCTGCTCGTCACCGCCTTCGCCGCCGACGACGGCATTGACGAGCTGCGGCCGCTCCCGGACCGCGCCGAGCGGGAGACGGCGCCGGAGGGCTCAGCCGTCCCGGCGCGGCGGCGCGGTGCTGTCCCGGACGACGAGCTGGGTGGCCAGCTCGACCCGGGGCAGGTCGACGTCCTCCCCGTCGATCAGCCGTAGCAGGGTCCGCGCGGCCATCGCCGCCATGGCCTGGAGCGGCTGGCGCACGGTGGTGAGGGAAGGGTCGCTCCAGCGGGTGACGGGAACGTCGTCGAAGCCGACGACGCTGATGTCGTGCGGCACCCGCAGACCGCGACCGCGCAGCGCGGCGTACGCGCCGAACGCCTGGAGGTCGCTGGCGGCGAACAGGGCCGTCGGCAGCGGCCGTCCGCTTCGCTCGGCCTCGTCCAGCAGGGCCGTGGTCTCCGCGTGTCCGGAGGGGTCGTTGAACTCCCCGTGCCGCACCGCGCCCTCCGGAACCTCCAGAGCGGCCCCCTCCATGGCGGCGCGGAACCCGTCGGCGCGGGCCCGGCTGCACAGGAGCTGCCGGGGACCGGCGAGATGGGCGATCCGGCGGTGGCCGAGCCCGATGAGATGCTCGGTGGCGGCGACCGCGCCGGCCCAGTTGGTGGCGCCGATGGTGGGCACCCCGGCCTCGACGGTGCCCACCGGGTCCACGAGCACGAACGGCACGCCCAGCGACGTCAGCCGGGTGCGCTGGCGCAGATTGAGGTCGGACACGACGAGGACCGCGCCGTCGGAGCGGCGGGCCGCGAGCTGGTCCAGCCACGCGCTGGTCCCCGCGCCGCTGCCGTGCACCGCGGACAGCACCATGCTCACTCCGGCCCCGCGCAGCGCCTCCTCGGCGCCCCGGATGATCTCGATCGACCAGAGGCTGTCCAGCTCGTTGAGGACCAGGTCGACGATGCCGCCCCGCCGGCGGGCCCCGCGGCGCTGGTAGTGGCGCCGGGCCATGATCTGCTGGACGCGCTCACGGGTGGCCGCGGAGACGTCGCTGCGCCCGTTGAGGACCTTGGACACGGTGGCGGGGGAGACGCCGGCCTCGGCGGCGATGGCGCCGATCGTCACCTTGCCTCCCGGGTGTGTGCTCATGCGCCGCCCGACTCCCTCGTCCCGTCCGCCCGCGCGTCGCCCCGGCGGCCGTCCGTCCGGACCGACCGCGTGTCCCCGGTCAGCCTACGGCCGGGCCCGCGCGGCCCCTTGCGGCCCCCTGCCCGCCGTTGCGCCGCGCCGCTCACGGCGCCGCCTCGTCCGTGCCCCGGTAGTCCAGGGAGGTGAAGTCCGCGGTGAGCGCGGCGCCGGTCAGATCCTGCGCGCACACGCCGACGAAGGCGCCCGTGAAGCCCCAACTGCTGAAGTGGCCGTCGTCGTCGCCGACCGTGGCGTACTCGTCGGACAGGCGGCTGGCGTCGAGCACCGGCCCGAGCTGCCGCCAACTCCCCGGGTCCGCGTCCCACCAGGCGAACGCGGCCTCGCGTCCCCGCCCGGTGAGCCGCAGCCGGAGCGGGCCCTCGCCGGGCACCGCGACCGCGGCGGCCGGCTCGCCGTATCGGCCGCGGTCGCACACGGCCAGCCGCAGGACGCGGCCGTGCCGTTCGTCGCGGGTGAGGTGCGCGTAGTGCCACAGGCGGGTGTTGTAGAAGTGCACGACGCCGGCCATCTGCTGCGGCGAGCGCGGCGCGAAGGAGACGGCGGCCTCGAAGCGGAACCGGGTGTGCTGCTGGCGCCGGGCGACCAGGCTCTGCCGGTGCCGGGACGACAGCGACTCGCCGCCGCGCAGCCGCATCCCGCCCGCGTCGTCGGCGGCGGTCATCCAGCCGGGCTCGGGGTAGCGGCGCAGCGTCATCCACTCCGGGCCCAGGGCGCCCGCGTGCCGCCGCGGCGGCGTGCCGGTCGCGGACGGCGCCCCGAGCGTGCCCGGGGGCGCGGGCGGGCCCGGGGGAGCGGGCACCCGTCCCGCGGGACGGCCGGGCCCCGCGTCCCCGGTGACGCGCGGCCAGCCGTCCGCCGTCCAGTGCACGCGCTGGAGCGCGGTCTCCCGGCCCAGCACGCAGGCGCCGCGCGGGGTCAGCGGACGGGCCGTCAGATGGGCCAGGTACCAGTCGCCGTCGGGGGTCTCCACGAGGCTGCCGTGGCCGGCCTTCTGTAGACGCAGCCGGTCGTCGCCGAAGGACGTCAGCAGGGGACCGGCGGGGTCGGGGACGTAGGGGCCGGTGATCTCCCGGGAGCGGGCCACGGTGACGGCGTGCTCCCAGGAGGTGCCGCCCTCGGCGGTGACCAGGTAGTACCAGCCTCCGTGCCGGTAGAGGTGCGGTCCCTCGGTCCGGCCGAGCGCGGTGCCGGTGAAGATGCGGTGCACCGGCCCGCGCAGACGGCGCGCGGCCCGGTCCCACTCCCGCAGCAGGATCCCGGCGAACGGGTTGGCGCCCGGACGGTGGTCCCATTCCAGCCAGAGCAGCCAACTGCGGCCGGCGCCGTCCGGTCCGGTGTCGTGGAAGAGGGACGGGTCGAAGCCGTGCCCGGCGACGGCCACCGGATCCGACCACGGCCCGGTCGGTCCGGGCGCGGTGACCACGTGGTTGTGGACGTCCTTGTACGCGCCGGCCAGGCTCTTCACATCGGAGTAGACGAGGTGGAACAGGCCGTCGGCGTACGACAGGCAGGGGGCCCACACCCCGCCGGAGTCGGGCACGCCCACCAGGTCCAGCAGCCGCTCCTCGGTCAGGGCACCGCCGAGCGCCTCCCAGTGCACCAGGTCGCGCGAGTGGTAGAGGGCCACCCCGGGGAGCCATTCGAAGGTGGAGGTGGCGAGGTAGTAGTCCGCGCCGACCCGCAGGAAGGACGGGTCGGGGTGGAAGCCGGTGAGCACGGGGTTGCCGATCACCGCCCGGCGGTCGTCGGTGTCCGGGCCGGGGCGCCCGGTCTGGGGTACGGCGGCAGTCATGCGGATCCTCGGGGCTCGGAGGGGCGGCGGGCGGCGGCGGGGCGCGGCGGGGTCATCCCTTGACGGCGCCGGCCATCACGCCGGAGACGATGCGGCGGGCCAGCACGGAGAACAGCGCCAGGACGGGCAGGACGGAGACGACGACCCCGGCCAGCATCAGCGTGTAGTCGGTGTAGTAGCCGGCGGCGAGCTGGTTGAGGGCGATCTGGACGGTGCCGTTCTCCGGGGGCAGCGCGATCAGCGGCCAGAAGTAGTCGTTCCAGGCGAACATGAAGCTGAACATGCCGAGCACGGCGGCCGTCGAGCGCACCCCCGGCCAGGCCACCGACCAGAAGGTGCGCAGCGGCCCGGCGCCGTCGATCCGGGCGGCCTCGATCAGCTCGTCCGGGATGTTCTCCACCATGGCCTGGCGCATCCAGAACACCCCGATCGCGGAGACCAGGGCGGGCACGATCAGCGAGCTGAGCTTGCCGTACAGGCCCATGTCGGTCACCAGCAGATACAGCGGGATGACGCCGAGCTGGGTCGGCACCATCACCGTGGTGATCACGACGACCAGCAGGGCGTCGCGGCCCGGGAAGCGCAGCTTGGCGAAGGCGAATCCGGCCAGCGAGGAGAGCAGGACGTTGCTGAAGGCCGTGGATCCGGCGACGACGAAGGAGTTGCCGAGGGCCTGCCAGAAGTCGACGGTGTCGAAGACGCGCCGGATGTTGGCGATGAGGTGGCCGCCGGGGACCAGCGAGGGCGTCGAGCCGCCCAGCACGGAGTTGTCGCCGTGCGAGGCGACGACGAACGTCCAGTACAGCGGGAACACGGAGGCGAGCACGACCGCGGCGAGCAGCGCGTAGGCGAGCGGGCCCGCGCCGTCGAAGCGCTGGGGGCCGCCGGACCGTCGCGGGACCCGGCGGGGGCCGGCGTCCGGGCGCCGGGCGGACCGGGCGCCGGTGCGGCCGACGGCGCCTCGGCGGTCGGTCGCGGTGGTCAGGGAGGGGGCCATGGACGGATCTCCTCTCGGCGGCCGGTGCGGCGCGGTCGCGGCGCCGGCCCCGCGGATCAGCGGTCGGATCCGCCCAGACGGCGGGTGAGCAGGAAGTTGACGGCGGCGACGGCGGCGATGACGAGGAACAGCACCCAGGAGATGGCGGAGGCGTAGCCGGCGTCGTTGTTGATGAAGCCGTACTTGTAGAGCATCAGCGTCAGCGTCTGGAACTGGTGCTCGGTGCCGCCCTCGGCGTTGGCCTGCGGATCGAAGAGGAACGGCTCGGCGAAGAGCTGGAGTCCTCCGATGGTGGACAGCACGACGGTGAACACCAGGGTGGGCCGGATCGCCGGGAGCGTGATGCGGCGGAAGGTGAGCAGCCGCCCGGCGCCGTCCACCATCGCCGACTCGTACAGCTCGCGCGGCACGGACTGCATGGCGGCCAGGTAGATCAGCGCGTTGTAGCCGGTCCAGCGCCACATCACCATGAAGCTGATCGCCAGATGCGAACTCCACGTGTCCGCCGTCCAGTCCACCGGGTCGCTGATCAGGCCGAGGTGTTCCAGAGTCCAGTTGACCACGCCGAAGTCGCGGCCGAAGAGCTGGGAGAAGACGAGGGCCACCGCGGCCACCGACACGTACTGCGGCACGAGGATCAGCGCCCGCCAGGCGGTGCGGGCCCGCAGCCGGCGGTCCAGCAGCCAGGCGACGGCGAGGGCGAGGACGAGCTGCGGGACGGTCGACAGCAGGAAGATGCTGAAGGTGTTGAAGGCGGCGGTGTAGAAGTCGGGGTCGGCGAACAGGTCGCGGAAGTTGTCCAGTCCGGCGAAGCCCGCGTCACCGGTGAGCCGGTCCCAGTGGTGCAGGGACACCCAGAAGGTGTACAGCAACGGATACAGGCCGAAGATCCCGAAGACGAGGAAGAAGGGGGCGATGAAGGTGTAGGGGATCAGGCGGCCTGCGCGGCGCGGCCGGATCCCTGGACTGGGGGGCGTGCCCGGTGCGGTGGCGAGCCTGCGCCCGGCGCCTGCGGCGTCGACCGCCATGGTGTCCTCCCGGCGGGGTGAGCGTGGACGGGTGAGCGTGGCCGGGGTGCGGAGGGGCGAGCCGGCGGATCAGTGCTTGAGGTTCTTCGCGGCGTCGTCCAGGGCCTTGTGCCAGGCGTCGTCGGGGGACGCCTTGCGCTGCTCGACCAGTTGCAGGGCGTTGCCGAACGGGATGCGCACCTGCTGGTCCTTGGTCCCGCGGTAGCTGGGCTTGAGGTCCTTGGCGGACGCGGCGAAGATCGCGCCGGTGGGCGCGTCGTCGAAGTAGGGCTGGCGGGCGTCCCGCACGGCCGGGTCGGACAGCGCGTCGGTCAGCGAGGGCAGCGATCCGGCCGGCCCCTGGAAGATCTTCTTCTCCGAGTCGGCCGAGGTGAGGAAGGCGGCCAGCTCCGCGGCCTGCTTCACGTGCTTGCCCTGCTTGGGCACGGTCAGGAACGAGCCGCCCCAGTTGCCGCCGCCGCCGGGCACGGACGCGATGTCCCACTTGCCCTTGCCCTCCTCGCCGGCGGCGGTCTGGATCAGGCCGGTCATCCAGGCGGGGCAGGTGATGGTGGCCATCTTCCCCTGCTTGATGCCGGCGTTCCACTGCTGGGTGAACGGCACCAGGTCGGCGGACTGGCCCCGGGCGGCGGCCTGGGCGGTGTCGGAGAAGAACTTCCGCACGTTCGGGTTGCTGTCGGCGACGTAGGAGTCGGACGTGTCGAAGAACCCGACCTCGGTCTGGTTCATCATCGCGCTGAAGACGTTCCCGGCGGAGTCGAACCAGGCGTGGTCCTTCACCTTGCCCTTGAAGGCGTCGCCGGTCTTGAAGTACGCGTCCCAGGTGGGCCAGAGCCTGCCCACGGCCTCCCGGTCGGTGGGCAGTCCCGCCTGCTGGAAGAGGTCGCGGCGGTAGCAGATGGCCAGCCCGCCCACGTCGGTGCCGTAGCCGAGGACGAACCGGCCGCCGTCCGCGGTGCCCTGGGCCCACTTGTACGGCAGGTACTCGCTCTTGCGCTTGAGTCCGCCGTACGCCGCGAGGTTGACGAACTTGTCCTTGACCTGGCGGAACTTGGGCAGGTACCCCTCCTCGATGGCCACCACGTCGGCGGCGCCGCTGCCCGAGGAGAGCTGGGTGGCGAGGCTGTTGTGGTGCTGGTCGAGCTGGGAGATCCGCACGTTGACCTTGACGCCGGGGTGGGTCTTCTCGTACTGCGCGATCAGCGGCTTGTAGCCGAAGTCGGTGAAGGTCGCGACGGTGAGCGTGGTGTCGCCGCCGGACCCGGCGGAGGCGGAGGAGCAGCCGGCGAGCGCGACGAGGGCGGTGAGACCGGTGGCAGCGGCCAGGGAACGGCAGATCGTTGAGGAGCCCATGCGGACCTCCGGAGGCGGTCGAAGTGAAGTCGGGGGGCACGTCTGGCGGAACACGGGAGGACTTCGTGGGGGACGTCGGGAGGGTGGCGAGGAGACGCCGCGGGGGGCGGGGACGCCGTGCCGTGGGGGAGGGCCGCGCACCGCCGCCGGGCGAGCCGGCCGGTGCACGCCGCGGCTTGCACAACCTGCCGCCCGGCGAAATTAACTGTCAACAGTTTCGTTCGAGTTTCGTGAATCCGCGCCGCCGCCGTGACCTCTACATCGACTGACGCGCACTCGGGCACGGCCGAAGGTGCGCCGCGGGGCAGCGGGGCGAGTTTTCGAACGCGGCGGCCGGACCAGCGTGCTTCTTCGAAACTTACGCGACTCATTGACGGGGAAGTTGAGGATCTCCACCATGCCCGGCGACACATCCGCCCGGTCTCCAGGGAGAGTTGTATGCCTACCTTGCGAAGACGAGCCGGGGCGCTGCTGGCCGGCCTGACCGCCGTCGCGGCGCTCGGCGCGCTCGGCGCGGCCCCCGGCACGGCGCAGGCCGCCGTGGCCGCCCGCAACCTGCCGCCCGACGGCAAGATCCTCGCCCTGATGGGGCAGGACAGCGACACCCTGGCCGACTACAAGCGGGACGTCCTCGACCAGCCGTCGCTCAACGCGCCCTCGCCCGGCGGCGTCACGCTCTACACCAACCTGGTCCTCGGCGGCAGCCCGGCGCCGCTGGCGGGCATGACCGGACCCGCGAACTGGGGCTCCGGCACCGTCGACTTCGCCCGCACCCTGGCCCAGTACCCGAACTCCGCGCTCGCCGTGGGCCTGTACCTCTCCGACGCCACCACCGGGTGCACCAACCAGCCGCTGCGGGCTGTCATCGGCACGTCGGACAGCGACGTCACCTCCGGCAACCCCAACCTCGTCAGCCAGTACCGGGCCAAGGTCGACGACATGGTCAACCGGCTCAAGGGCTACAACCGCCAGGTCTTCCTGCGCATCGGCTACGAGGCCGACGGCCCCTGGAACTGCTACAACGCCGACTACTACAAGAAGGCGTTCGCCTACATCAAGGGCCGCATCGACGCCCTGGGCGCCACCAAGGTCGCCACCGTCTGGCAGACCGCCGCCTGGCCGCTCGACACCAGCCGCGACCACCCCGAGTGGAACTACGTCGTCACCGACCCCGGCCACTACGACGCCTGGTACCCCGGCGACCAGTACGTCGACTGGGTGGGCCTGTCCGCCTTCTACGGCACCGGATCGGTCAACACCCAGTGGGGATGCAGCAGTTACGACACCTCGCCGACCGGGTTGCAGAGCCGGGTCCTGGACTTCGCCCGCGGTCACGGCAAGCCGGTCATGGTCGCCGAGTCGTCGCCGCAGGGCTACGCCAACGGCGCCCGCACCAAGAGCTGCATCATGCGCAAGAACCCCACGGCTACCAGCGCCGACACCATCTGGAACGAGTGGTACCAGCCGTACTTCTCCTGGATCACCGCCAACCGCGACGTGATCCGGGCCGCCGCCTACATCAACACCGACTGGGACGCCCAGACCCAGTGGCAGTGCGCGGACGGCGCCCAGGCGGGCGGGCCGGGCTGCTCCAACGGCTACTGGGGCGACGCCCGCGTCCAGGCCGATCCCACGATCCGCGACCGCTTCCTCGCCCAACTGCGCGGCTCCCAGTGGGTTGGCGGCGGCGCCACGACCACGCCGACCCCGCCCCCGACCGACCCTCCGTCCCAGGGGGACTTCACGCAGGGGGTGACCTCGGGGTCGAACCCGGTGATCTGGTTCAAGCCCAAGGCCCCGGCCACCTTCGTCACCGTCCACTACCGCGTGAACGGCGGCACGCAGGCCAACTACTTCCTCGACTGGGTCGCGGCCGACGGCCGTTGGGAGAAGCCCGTGCCCCTGCGGTCCGGCGACACGCTCTCCTACACCTTCGACTACCAGCCGAGTGGGCAGACGGCGCAGACCACCACCGCCGCCTTCACCTACCGCGCGCCCTGACCGCCTGTTCGCTCACCAGGCCCCGCCTGGCACCATGACTGCCGATCGTTTCGGCAGGGTCCGACCCAGCGGCGCCAGTGGGGGCAAGACGTGAGCGAAGAGACGTACGTGGATCTGTACCGGCGGCTGGCCGCGGAGATCGAGGCGGAGCGGAACGCCGCGCTCGACCTGCTCGGACCGGCGGCCCCCTCGGTCCGGGCGGCCGTCGCCGCGCTGCTGGACGGCCGCACCTTCGCCTACCCCCTCTCCGTCCTGCCGTTGATCGTCCACGCCGTCGAGACGGGAGCGCCCGAACCGGCGCTCCCGCTGGCCGCCGTCCACGAGTTGTGGTGGACGGCGGCCTGCTGCCTGGACGACGTGGCCGACGCGCAGGGCGACTACCGAGCCGGCGGCCTCGACCGCGACGAGGCGCTGCTCGCCACCGCCGTCGCCGGAACACCCCTCCCGCTGCTGGTCGTTCAGTCGCCGCGGATACCGCCGCCGCTGCGGGGCGCGCTGTCGGCCGAGGTGGTCGCGTGCTGGATCGCCGCCGCCGAAGGGCAGTTGAGGGATCTGCGCGGAGACTCCGGCGGTGCTGGCCGCGCCGAGGTGACCGCCGTGTACCAGGGCAAGTCCGGGGCCCCGTTCAGCATGGTCACCGCCATGGCGGCGACACTGGCCGGCGCGGCGCCGGGCGGCCGGCGACTGCGGCTGTGGCGCGCGTTCGGCGACGTCTTCGGCGTGCTGTGGCAGCTCTTCAACGACCAGGAGGACATCCTCTCCGGCCGGGACGAGGACCTGCGCAACGGCACGGTCACCTATCTGTTCGCCTGCGCCCTGGAAGAAACCGCCCCGGAGGCGGTGGAGCGCGTCACCGCCCTGCACACGGCCGCGAAGGACTCCGCGGCCGCCCGCGCGGAACTCACCGGAATCCTCCTCGCCCCCGCCGTGCTGCACCGCTACGCCAAGGACCTGGGGGAGTTCCGCGACCAGGCCCACCGCCTCCTGGACGAACTCGGCGGCCACGACGCGTACGCGCGCCTGCTGCGCGACCTCGTGGACCTCTCCGCCCGCATGCTCCTCAGCACCCCCGACGAACGCCTTCGTTCTCGTCCGGTGCTTCGGCCGGTCGCGCCTCCGCGATGAGGATGGCGACGTCGTCGTGGTCGTCGGGGTGCCGCAGGGCCTCCAGCAGCCATGCGCAGGTGTCGTTCACCGGGCGGCTCGCCTCGCCCAGGACGCGCAGCAGGGTCTCCAGGCGCTCGTCGATCGGATGGTGGCGGGTCTCCACGAGGCCGTCGGTGTACAGCACGAGCCGGTCGCCGGGATGCAGCGGGAAGGTGACGGCACGGAACGGGACGCCGCCGACGCCGAGCGGGGCGCCGCTGGGGAGGTCGAGCAGCTTGGGGGGCCGCCCCGAGCAGATGACGGCCGGGGGGAGGTGCCCGGCGTTGGCCATGCGGCACAGGTGCCGGTGCGGGTCGTAGACCGCGTAGAGGCAGGTGGCGATGTAGTGCTCCAGCCCGTCGGTGATCCGGTCGAGGTGCCGGAGCACCTCGACCGGGGGCAGGTCGAGGTCGGCGTAGGCGCAGGTGGCCGTGCGCAGACGGCCCATGGCCGCGGCGGCGTCGATGCCGTTGCCCATGACGTCGCCGACCACCAGCGCGGTCTGGTCGCCGGCCAGCGGGATGACGTCGTACCAGTCGCCGCCGACCTCGGAGGACGCCTGCGCGGGATGGTAGAGCGCGGCGACCTCCAGTCCGTTGAGCGGGGGATGGCGGCCGGGCAGCAGACTGCGCTGGAGGGTCTCGGCGGAGTTGCGCACGCTCTCGTGCCAGCGGGCGTTGTCGATGGCGACCGCGGCCCGAGCGGCCAGCTCCCCGGCGAGGACCACGTCGTCCTCGTCGAAGGGCAGCGGATTGCGGGTGCGCAGCAGGTCGAAGGCGCCGAGCACCTCGTTGTGGGCGATCAGCGGCACCGCGAGGTAGGAGTGCGCTCCGGCGCGGGCGAACGCCTCGGCGGTCTCGACGTCGCGGGCGATGCGCAGCAGATCGTCCTGTCCGGTGTGGGCGACCACGACGGGCTGGCCGGTGTGCACGCACCGGGTGATCAGGCGGTCCGGGCCGTAGGCGGCGAGATCGCCCGCCCCGCCGGCGGCGGCGACCGCCTCGGCGGACCCGGCGGCGGCCATCGCGAGCGCGCGGAACATCTCCGCCCCCTCGTGGGGGCCGGAACCGCGGCGGAAGGCCAGCACGGCGTCGAGGACGTCGACGGCCGCCACGTCGGCCAGACCGGGCACCGCCGCGTCGGCCAGCTCCTGCGCGGTCTGCCGCACCTCCAGAGTCGTGCCGACCCGCGTGGAGGCGTCGGCGATCAGGGCCAGCCGGCGCCGGGCCCGGTCCGCCTCGATCGCGGCCCGGTGGCGCTCGCTGACGTCGACGATGGAGCTGGCCACGCCGATCACCCGGCCGTTGGATCCTTCGAGCCGGTAGTACGACACCGACCAGGCGTGATCGTGGTCCGGGTCGGCGAGAGTGCGGCCGACGACGTACTGGTCGATCAGCGGCAGGCCGGTGACCAGGACGTCCCGCAGCGCGGACTCGAGGGTGTCGATGCCGTTCATGGGGTGGATGTCACGCGGGCGACGGCCGATGTGGTCGGCGGCGGGAATCCCGTTCATCCGCTCCAGCGCCGGATTGACCTGGAGGTAGCGCAGGTCGGTGTCGAGCAGCGCCACCCCGATGGGCGACTGGGACACCAGCCGGTCTGACAGCGCCAGCTTGGCCTCCAACTGCTCCAGGACGCTCTGGTCGGCGGCGAGCCCCAGGGCGAAGACGTCGCCGAGGTCGTCCAGCAGCCGCATGTTGCGGAACTCCACCAGACGGGTCGAGCCGTCCTTGTGCCGGACCGGGAACGCGCCCGCCCAGCCCGTGCCGGTGCTCATCACCTCGGCGAAGAGCTGGCTCACCAGCGCGCGGTGCTCCTCGTGGACCAGCAGCCGTGCCGCGTACTGGCCGAGCGCCTCCTGCGGCGTGTAGCCGAAGACGTCGCCGGCCTGCGGGCTCCAGAACACGATCCGCCCCTCGGCGTTCAGCACCACCGCCGACACGCTCAGCAGATCGAGCAGCCCCCCGGGCGGCAGCGACGGCCCCGTGAAGCCGTCCGGTTCCTCGTCGTGGCCGTCCGGCCCGGCGTCGTGGCCGTCCGGCCCGTCGCGGCGCCCGGCCTGCGTCCCGTCATGACCGTTGCGCCCCTCGTCCGGGGAAGCGTCATAGGTGCCCATGGCTTCAGCTCCCTCCCTGACAGGGCGCGAGGGCCGCGCCTGCCGGGGTCGGTCACTCCATGCTGCCCCGCGGAACGCGGCGTCGCACGGCCGGAGACCGCCGCGGGCGCTCGCGGGGCCGCTCCTGGCGGCTTCACGAGCGCCCGCGCCCCGGCTGCGGGCGGGCGTCGAGGGCCGAGCGCGGCGCGGTGCGACGCGCGAGGCGGGCGGCCAGGCGCACCGCCTCGCGCGCCTGCGCCGGGCGGGGCAGTGCGGGCGCCCGCCCCCGCGGTCAGCCGCGGGCGTGGTCCGCGAGCCACTCCAGGGCGGCGCCCCCAGCCTCCAGCACGGAGACGTGCCCGTCGTCCGCCCGCAGGCGCAGGCGCCCCGCGGGGCACCGGTCGGCCAGCCACCGTCCGTGCGCGACGGGCACGATCCGGTCCCGGCCGCCGTGCAGGACCAGGACCGGCGCGCTGATCAGCGCGGGATCGAAGCCCCAGGGGGCGACGTAGGCCAGGTCGTCGTCCACCAGTCCGCCCGACCCGCCTTCCAGGGCCGGACCCACCACGTCGGCGAACCAGGACCACGCGCCGGAGAGCGCCGCGTGGTCGGCGTCGGTGAACATCTCGGGGTCGTACTCCGCGCGCGCCTCGTACCGTTCCTTCGCCGCGCGCCCCTCGGCCGCGGCGCGCAGGGACGCGGCGCCGGACGGCGCCATGCCCGCGAACCAGTCGAGCCCCGCGGCGCCGAACGGCGCCGGCCCCGACACACCGGCCACGGCGAGGACCCGCCCCGGCAGCAGCGCCCCGCACGCCAAGGCGTGCGGGGCGCCCCCGGAGTGGCCCATCACCGCGAACCGCTCGACGCCGAGGGCGTCCGCGACGGCGCGCACGTCGTCGGCCGCCGAGGCGACGTCGCGGCCGGGGCGCGGGGTCGAACGGCCGTACCCGGGACGGTCGTACGACACCCAGCGGACGCCGAGGCGGTCGGCGGCCGGGAACAGCGGTTCGGGCGGCGCCCCGATGTTCGGTGTGCCGTGCTGCCAGAAGACGACGAGCGGATCGCCGCCGTCCCGCGCACCGCTGTCGTAGACGTGCAGCCGGCGCCCGTCGCCCAGTTCCAGATCGCTCTCCAGCACCCCGCCGCTCCGATCCCCGGCTCCGGTCCCGCGGACGTCGGCGGGACGAATCACCCGAACCTACGGTCCGCGACCCCCGGCGGCAACGATCGAGCCTCTTCGGCGACGTCGTGAAGCGCGCCGACGAGGGGAGTCCTCGGCCCGCCGGGTTCTCGGCCCCGTCGGGGGGAGCACCCGATGAAACGATCTTCGCGACGCGTCACTACCATCAGACCGCCAGACAACCATGCGACCGGCGACCTGAGTTCGCGCCGGTCGGGGTCGCCGATGCCAGGGACCGCTCCCCGGGCTGCGGTGATCTTCCTATTCAGGAGGACCTTCCGCATGTTCCGACATATAGGGAACACCGTCGTACGACATCCGGTCTGGACGATCGTGGCGTGGCTGATCGCGGCGGTGGCGATCGTCGCCACCGCTCCGAGTCTGCCCTCGAACAGCGACGAGAGCAGCTTCCTGCCCAAGAGTTACGAGTCCATCAAAGCGGCGGAGCTCCAGCAGAAGGCGTTCCCCGGCGCCTTCACCCCGTCCGCCATCGCCCTGTACCAGCGCACCGACGGCGGCCGGATGACCGCCGCCGACCAGCACGACGTCGCCCGGATCACCGCGGAGCTGGGCGCGAAGCACATCGACCAGGTGCAGAAGACGGTCCCCGGCCCGCCGTCCAAGGACGGCAGGTACGCCCTGACCCTGGTGCAGATGGACAGCAAGAACGCGGGTCAGCCCAAACAGGCGGACGCGGCCAAGGCGTTGCGCGAGGAGGCCAAGAAGCTGGCCGAGGGCACACACCTCGACGTCCGGCTCGGCGGCTCCGCCGCGCAGGCGCTGGACCAGCAGGACTCCTCGAAGCGGGGCCAGGCGCTGATCGGCATCGGCACCGTCGTGATCATCCTGCTCACCCTGCTGATCATCTTCCGGGCGCCGATCCTGGCCTTCCTGCCGCTGATCCTGATCGGCGTGGTGTCAGCCATCGCCAACGGTCTGATCGCCTACGCCACCAAGCTGTTCGACCTCCAGGCCAACAGCTCGATCTCGTCGATTCTCATCGTCGTGCTGTTCGGCGTGGGAACGGACTACTTCCTGTTCCTGATGTTCCGCTACCGCGAACGCCTGCGCGCCGGCGACGAGCCCAAGCAGGCCATGATCAACGCCGTCGACCGGGTCGGCGAGGCCATCGCCTCCGCGGCCGGCGCGGTCATCATCGCCTTCCTCGCCCTGGTGCTGTCCACTCTGGGCTTCCTGAAGCAGATGGGACCGGCGCTCGCCATCGCGGTCGGCGTCACCCTGATCGCGGGCCTCACCCTCATCCCGGCCGTGGTCTCGCTGATCGGGCCCAAGGTCTTCTGGCCCTCCAAGTCCTGGCAGCGGGAGCCGGAGAACGCCCGCTTCGCCGCACTCGGCCGCGCTGTGCGCCGCCGCCCGGCCCTGACCGCCGTCGCCTCCGGCCTGGTCCTGGTCGCGCTGTCGGCCGGAGTGCTGGGCTACAAAGCCACGTTCGACCTGGCGTCGGGCTCCATGCCCAAGACCAAGGAGTCCATGGTCGTCCAGGACCGGATGCGCGCGGCGTACTCGGCCGGCGCCGCCGCGCCCACCGACGTCTACCTGTCCAGCACCGGCGGCAGGCCGCTGGACCGGACCGCGTTCGACGCGTACGCGAAGAAGCTCGGCGCGGTGGACGGTGTCGCGAGCGCCCGCTTCACCCAGATGAACAAGGCGGGAACGACCGCGGACTTCACCGTCACCCTCAAGGACGAGGCGTCGACGGACAAGGCGATCGACACCGTCGGCCGGGTGCGCGACGCGGCGCACGCCGACGCACCCGACGGCGCCCAGGCCGTCGTCGGCGGCATGTCGTCGATCTTCAAGGACATCGACGCCGCGGTCAACCACGACTACCGGACGGTCTTCCCCGTCGCCGCCGTGCTCATCATGGTCATCCTGGGACTGCTGCTGCGCAGCGTCGTCGCCCCCTGGTACCTGATCGCCTCGGTCGGCCTCGGCTTCGGCGCCACCCTCGGCGCCACCGTGTGGATCTTCCAGGAGGGGCAGGGCCACTCGGGGCTGATGTTCATGCTCCCGGTGATCATGTATCTCTTCGTGGTCGCCATCGGCACCGACTACAACATCCTCATGATCGCCCGACTCCGCGAGGAGGCCCGGGAGGGCCGCGAACCGCGCGAGGCGGCTGGAATGGCGCTCCGCTACGCCGGGCCCACCGTCGCCGCGGCGGGCTTCATCCTGGCGGCGACCTTCGCCACGATGACGCTGGCGGGCAACGCGCTGCTGACGGAGATGGGATTCGCGGTCTCCTTCGGCATCGCGGTCGCCGCGTTCGTGATGGCGATGTTCTTCACGCCGAGCCTGACCGCGCTGATCGGCCATGCCGCGTGGTGGCCCGGACACGGCGACCGGGCCAAGGAGTCGACGGCCGGTCGGGACGCCGGGGAGTCGCCTGCCGGTCAGGACGCCGAAGAGCCGCCCGCCGGGCAGGACGCCGAGGAGGCGCCGCACGAGCGAGACGCGGAGGAGGCGCCGCAGAAGCGGGACGCGGAGGAGGCGCCGCAGAAGCGGGACGCGGAGGAGGCGCCGGCCGGTCGGGAGGTCTGACCCGTCCGCTCGTCCCGCCGCCCCCGCCTGGGCGAGCGCCCCGCCCGGCCCGGACTCCGCGTCCGTGCCGGGCGGGGGGCCCGGCGGGGGCGGCGGCCTGGAGCGCACGCGGCGCCCCGACCGGCTTATGTGGACGCCCCCGCGGTGTGCGAGGCTGTTGGCGACGGCATGCGGACAGAAGGGTGGCGTGTCATGACAGACGTCCAGGAGAGGGCACTGCTGGCGGGCGGTTGCTTCTGGGGCATGCAGGAACTGGTCCGGAAGCAGCCGGGGGTGCTGTCGACCCGCGTGGGATACAGCGGCGGCGAGTCGGCGAACCCGACCTACCGGCGCCACGACGGCCACGCCGAGTCGATCGAGATCGTCTTCGATCCCGCCGTGACCGACTACCGCGCCGTCCTGGAGTTCTTCTTCCAGATCCACGACCCGACCACGAAGGACCGGCAGGGCAACGACATCGGCGCCAGCTACCGCTCCGCGATCTTCTACGACGGCGACGCGCAGCGGCGGATCGCCGAGGACACCATCGAGGACGTCGAGGCGTCGGGCCTCTGGCCGGGCCCGGTGGTGACCGAGGTCGTCCCGGCGGGCCCGTTCTGGGAGGCCGAACCGGATCACCAGGACTACCTCCAGCGGTACCCGAACGGCTACACCTGCCACTTCCCGCGCCCCGGCTGGAGGCTGCCCAAGCGCGCGGAGTCCTGACCCGGCGGGCGACACCGACTCCGGGCGGACTCAGGCGCCTGTGCGGACTCCGGCGCCTGTGCGGACTCATGCCCCGTACGGACTCAGGCTCCGCAGGCACACTGACTCCGCAGGGACGCTGACTCCGCGCGCGCAGCGCACGAACTCCACAGTGGAAGGCGAGGACACGGTGACCACCGTCGCGTACCAGGGCGAACAGGGCTCCAACTCGGCGACAGCCGCCCGCGCGTTGTACCCGGACGCCGGCGAGCTGCCCTGCACGGGTTTCGAGCAGGCCCTGGACGCGGTGACGTTCGGCGCCGCCGACGTGGCGGTGATCCCGGTGGACAACTCGGCGGCGGGGCGGGTCGCGGACGTGCACCATCTCCTTCCGGAGTCGGGGCTGTTCATCGTCGCCGAGCACTTCCTCGCCATCCGCTTCGACCTGATGGGCGTGCCCGGCGCATCGCTCGATCAGGTGGAATGCGTGCGCAGCCACGTGCACGCCCTCGGGCAGTGCCGGAAGATCCTGCGCGAGGGCGGCTGGCGCACGCTGGTCAGCGACGACACGGCCGGATCGGCTCGCGAGGTGGCCGAGCTGGGCGACCCGCGGCACGCGGCGCTCGCCCCGCCCGCCGCGGCGCCCCTCTACGGGCTCCAGGTGCTGCGTCCGGAGGTCGAGGACGACCCCGACAACACCACCCGGTTCGTCGTGCTCGCGCGCGCCGCCGCGCCCTGGCCGGACGCCGGGGCGCCCACGGTGACCAGCCTGTTCTTCTGTGTGCGCAACATCCCGAGCGCGCTGTACAAGGCCCTCGGCGGGTTCGCCAGCAACGGCGTCAACCTCACCAAGATCGAGAGCTACCAGATGGGCGCCGGACTGAGCCCCAGCCGCTTCTATGTGGAGATCGAGGGGCACCCCGACCAGCCCGGCGTCGCGCTCGCCCTCCAGGAACTCGGCTTCTTCTCCACCGAGGTGCGCGTCCTGGGCGTCTATCCGGCCCATCCCCACCGGCTCGCCGGCGGGTGCGGGTGAGCGCGCACCGCGTCTGAAGCCGGGCGACGCGGGGGGACTGTCAGTGGCGCCTGCGAGGCTGTCCGCATGGATGAGCGAGACTTCATGCGGGGGAGGGTCTACGGCGCCGAGCACGAGGACGCCGGGCCGCGGCACGGGCGCCGCTACGCGGAGCTGGTGGCCGGGCCGCTCGACGGCCTCCTCCTGGACGTCACCGACCGGCCCGAGCGGGCGCGCGGGGAGAACGTCGTCCTGGGCACCGAGATAGGCCGCTACGGTCCCGGCGGCCACACCGTGTACGCTCCGCGGCCGGCCGACCCCGACCGCTTCGACTGGCGAGAAGACGTGCCCTGACCTGGGCGGCAGCAGGGGCGAGGGCCACGACAGGGGCCCGCCGCCCGCGCGGGGAGGTCTGCTTCGCCCCGTACGGGCCCGCGCCGCGCGCCCGTTGTGCCACGCCCGTGACCAAGCGTATTTTTACGCCTCATGATCATGACACGCAGAACCCTCCTCAGAGGCATGGCCGCGGCGCCGTTCGTCGCGACCGCGGGCAGCCTGCTCGCGCCCTCGGTCGCCGAGGCGGCCACCGTCGACCCCGGCCAGTTCACCCTCGCCGCCCGCTCCGGCAACGGCTACGGCGAGTTCGCCGACCTGACGGCCGGTCTGGCGGCCAAGCTGCCCAAGGTGGACGCGACCGCCGTCATCGCCGACGCCAACCGCAAGGCCACCCACCTCACGAGCGCCCCCAGCACCGTCCAGGCGTTCTCGACCGGCTTCGCCTGGGACAGCGGCGACCAGGCCGTCGACTACTGGATCCCCCAGGGCGTGACGACGAGCGCCGACGCGTACGGCAACGGCCTCTACCCGTCGGGCGGCGACAGGCGGGTCGTCCTCGCCTCCTGGTACTTCGAGACCGACCCCGACGGCAACGGCGTCGACGACTACCCGGTCGACAAGGGCCTGCGGCTCACGTTCGTCGACTACACCGTCTCCTCGACCCCGATGTACCGGCACGTCCTCCTGGTCGAGCCGGTCAAGACCGACTCCGGGGAGTACTCGTTCAACCCGATCCGCAAGCACGCCGGCGGCATCATGTGGTACGGCAACCTGCTCTACGTCGTCGACACCTACAAGGGCATCAGGGTCTTCGACCTGAACACCCTCTTCACGGTCGCCGTCGACGACGCGGACGTGTGCGGCCTCAACCCGGCCGACGGGCACTACTACGGCTACGGGTACCAGTACGTCCTGCCGCAGAGCTACGCCTACGACAACACGGGCAAATACCTGCGTTACACCGCGATCGGCCTCGACCGGACCAGCAGCCCCGACAGCCTCGTGGTGACCGAGTACTCCCTGGCGGGGACCGTCGACTACACCGACGGCGCCTTCAACGGCACGGGTCCCCTGACCACCACTCCCAAGGTGGTGC
Source organism: Streptomyces sp. NPDC046985 (assembly GCF_040644415.1). Lineage (NCBI taxonomy): Bacteria > Bacillati > Actinomycetota > Actinomycetes > Kitasatosporales > Streptomycetaceae > Streptomyces > Streptomyces sp. NPDC046985. The sequence continues at coordinate 195,003 of NZ_JBEYWK010000011.1, read as the reverse complement.
GCTGGAACCTCGACTACACCACCCGCCAGTTGTCCTCGACCACGGCGACCGAAGCCGTCACCATCGCCCAGCAGAAGATCCAGGGCGTGGTCTCCCGCAACAGCCAGCACTTCCTCTCCACCAGCGACGGCCCGTCCGCGAAGGGCGGCCTGCGCACCTTCACCTCCGGCGCCTCGAAGACGACCGCCGTCTGCGACCTGGCCGTCGGATGCGAGGACCTCAGCTACCACAGCGACACCGCGTCCGGCTGGGCCTACAGCGAGCCGGTCATCTGGAACCTCAGCGAGTACACGGGCAAGCGGTACGTCTACGCGGTCCACGCGGACGGCTCGTAGCCGAACGGGCCTGTCCGCGCGGCGCGTTCGGACCCGGCGCCGAATCCCTGAGCCCCGCGGGCGGCTGGACGTCGCTTGCGGGGCGGCGACGCGCACGCGCCAAGGGCGTGCGTCACAGCGGCAGCTCCACCACCAGCGGCCGGTGGTCCGAGATCGCGGTGCGCGGCGCGTGGGCCGCGCCGGACGACTGCCCGCCGAGGCCCGTCACGAGCACGTGGTCGAACCGCACGACCGGGCGGTGCGCGGGATACGTCGGGACGCGGGCCGTGTCCCGCCAGCGCTCGCCCACCCGCCGACTCCGTGCGAGCGAGGGCGCGTTGGGCACCCATCTCGGGACGGCGCCGACCAGGTTGAAGTCGCCGAGCAGCACCTGCGGCCGGGGCAGGTCCGCGATCCAGCGGCGCACGGCGTCCAGTTGGCGGACGTTCCAGCCGGGCACGAAGGAGAGATGGACCGCCACGGCGGTGAACGGCCCCCGCTCTCCCTCCAGGACGGCCGCCACCGCTGCCCGCGGCTGGTCCCGGCCCCACGTCAGGCCGGGCTTTCCCGGCACGCGCAACGGCGTCCGCACCGGAGCGGGCGGCAGCCGCAGCACCCGCCAGGCGCGCACCGGCGAACGGGACAGCAGGGCGACCCCGTGCGAGGGGATCTGGCTCACCGGGTCCCCGTCATCGGGGCCGTACAGGCGTGCTCCGGGTTCGGCGGGGTCCGCGACCCACTCCCCGTCCGGGACGGCGCGTCCGTGCAGGGCGGAGGCGTGGCGCCAGTCCCGCGCGCCCATCGCGGCGGCGGCCGCCGCCGCCTGGTCGACCCCGCCGGAGCGTTCCTGGAGGCGGTCGACCTCCTGCAAGGCGAGGACGTCGACGTCGAGACCGGCGACGGCCGCGGCGAGCGCCGCCCGTGGATCGCGGTGCGCCGTACGCGGCGGGCGGCCGTCGCGCTGGATCTCCCGGCCGTGCAGCACGTTGAACGTCGCGCACCTCACGGCCGCCTCACCCGGGCCCGCCGGGACCGGACCGGGACACCGCGCGGCCCCCCTCGTGCGTCGCATCCGTCACCGGTGAAGAGTAAGCGCGGGCGCGCGTCCGGCGCGGGCCATCGCCCCATCGCGCCCGGCGACGTGCGACGGCGGATGCGCGCGCCGTTCGCGGCGCGGAAGCAGGCCGCGCGACCGGCACGAGCCCGGCCTGGCACGGGCGGTCCGCGGGGAGCCGCAGGGCGGCGGCCGCCGAGCGCCCGGCCGCGATTCGAGCCGACAGGCAGGGGAACCCGGCCCGGCATGATGCAGAGCCTTGTACGCGGCGGCGTGGCCGGGGCCGCCGGGACGACCGTGCTGAACGCCGTGAGCTACGCCGACATGGCGCTGCGGGGGCGGCCCTCCAGCGAGGCGCCCGCCCGGACCGTGGAGAAGATCGCCGAAGACGCGGGTCATCCGGTGCGCGGCGCGGACGGCATCCGGGACAACCGGCTCTCCGGCCTCGGCGCCCTGTCCGGCATCGCGGTCGGCTGCGGCGTCGGAGCGGCCGTCTCGCTGCTGCGGCGGGCGGGAGTCCGCATGCCCTGGTGGATGGGCGGCGCGGTCACCGGCGCCCTGGCCATGGCCGCCACCGACCTGCCGATGCGGCGGCTGGGCGTGACCGATCCGGCGAGCTGGTCCGCGGCGGACTGGGTCTCGGACGCGGCGCCCCACCTGGCGTACGGGCTCGTCACCTACGGCATCGTCACGGCCGCGCAGTGACCGGAGCGCGCGTTGCGGTCAGCGCTCCGGGGCGCTGGCGCCGGGGCTGACCGGCGCGGCCTCTGCGCCGCCCGGAGTCCGGCGCGCGGGGGACGAACAGGGAGAGCGGGGGGGATGACCGGGGAGAGCGGGGGGCGTCTGGCCTCTCGCTTCCACGCACGGCGGCGCCCACACCTCGGGCGCCGCACATCCGGCGCGCCCCGGCGCGGCCGACCTCGCCCGCCTCGCGAACGCGGGGCCGCTCAGCTCCGTATATGTCTGGGGCGCCGGGCGCAAGGAAGGCTGGTCCGACGCTCCGCTCCGGGCGCCCACGCCCCGGCCGGGGCACGCGAGCGCTGCCGAGTGCGCATGTCTGACGGCCACGCGGGCATAGGTGTCCCGCACTGACAGGCATTGATCACTCGAAAGCGTGACGTGCCTTCGCAGGCTCCTGACAAACGGGGGCGGGTGGTCGTACCGTCATATGCCACTCACCCAGGGTGAAGGCCGCGCCGCGAGGCGGGACCGCGACGAGAGGACGGCGCCACCAGATGGCGGACGCAGACTGGAGCAGGCGGGGGCTGTGCCGGACGGTCCCCCCGGACGAACTGTTCGTCGAGGGCGCCGCGCAGAACCGGGCCAAAGCGCTGTGCTCCGGTTGCGCGGTCCGCACCGAGTGCCTGGCCTACGCCCTGGACCAGCGCATCGAGCACGGCGTCTGGGGCGGCATGACCGAACGCGAACGACGGGCGCTGCTGCGGCGCCGACCGACCGTCACCTCGTGGTGGAGCCTTCTGCATACGGCCCGCCTGGAGTACGCGCGCGCTCACCGAGACGGCGACCTGGTCAAACGTCAGGCGAGTTGACCGAAGCGGCGGCACGCCGAACGGCGTGCAGGCGACGGAGTGACCGTCCGGGAACAGAGGGGGCCGGCTGACCGCGCGGGCCGCACAGACGCGCGGGCCGGCTGCGCAACGCCGGGGGCCCGGCCCGCCCGCCGAGGTGAGTCGCGCACGCACACGGGGTCCTCCGGAAAGGCGGACCCGGAGCGGCGCGCGCCCGACCGGCGCACGGCGATCACATGGTGCGTACGGAGTCTCGCCAAAACACTGTACGCAGCAGTAACGTGACGGCTGCTCAACCCCACAGACCCCGCCGTTCACACGAACCTGCGCCATGCGAGGAGAGCCGGGATGACCGACGCGTTCTCGTCCCCCGAGTACCCGCCGCGCTCCACGCCGCCGCCGCCCGGCTCGCCCTTCGCGTGGTCGCCCTCGTTCGACCCCTGGCAGCTCGAACCCACCGCGGGGGCGCCGCGGGATCCGGGAGTCAACCGGCACCGGGACCTGCGCCGTCTGCGCAGCGCCTACCGCTGGCTGCGGCGCGTGGCGACGCTGACGGCGCTCGGGTACTTCGTGCTCTTCCTCGTGCTGTCCGCGTTCGCCCCGCCCCTGATGACCGGCCTGGTGTCGGGCGGGATGACGACAGGGCTGCTGCTCGGGCTGCTCCAGATACCGGTGACCTGGCTGGCGGTCGTGCTGTACGAGCACACGGCGCGACGCGGGGTGGACCCGATCGCGGACCGCATCCGGCGCCAGGCCGAGGCGGACGCGGCGGACGCCGGGCGGGGGGCGGCACGGTGACCGGCTTCAGCCATACCGCGCAGACCATGTCGCTGGTGGCCTTCACGGCGATCGCCACGATCATCCTGCTGCTGTGCGTGATGACGGGCCCCGACCGCGACGACCTCGACGAGTTCTACACGGGTTACAGATCCCTGTCGCCGGTGGGCAACGGCCTCGCCATCGCCGGGGACTACATCTCCGCCGCGACGGTCCTCTCCGTCGGCGGAGTCGTCGCGATCTACGGCTACGACGGCGTCGTCCTCGCCCTGAGCACCGCCCTGTCCCTCATGCTGCTGATGTTCCTGCTGGCCGAACCCCTGCGCAACGCGGGCCGGTTCACCATGGGCGACGTCCTCGCGCGCCGAATGCCCGGACGGGCGGTGCGCATCGCCGCGTCCGCCGTCACGATCACCGCCCTCGTTCCCATGATGCTGCTCCAGCTCGCCGGCACCGGAGACCTGCTGGCGTTCATCCTCGGCTTCTCCAGCGACGCGCTGCGGACCGGGTGCATCGTCGGCGTCGGCGCCCTGATGATCAGTTACGCGGTCATCGGCGGCATGAAGGGCACCGCCCTCGTCCAGATGCTGAAGATCGTGCTGCTGCTGGGCTCCGGCGCGATCGTGGCCGCACTGGTGCTCCAGCGCTTCGACTGGAACCCGGGCCTGCTGCTGTCCACGGCGGCCGGGCACAGCGGGACGGGACTGGCCTACCTGCGCTCCGGCCTGGAGTTCACCGGCGGCGCCTACCCACGGCTCGACATGATCAGCTCGGAGCTGACCATCGTCCTGGGCGGCGCCTGCCTGCCCCACATCACCATGCGCATGTACACCGCGAGCAGCGCCCGTCAGGTGCGCCGGTCGATGTCATGGGCCGTGTTCAGCGTCGCCCTGTTCGTGCCGATCATCACCGTCGTCGGTCTCGGCGCGACGGCGCTGATCGGGCGCGACGGCGTCACCGGCGCGGACCCGAACGGGCGGACCGCCTACCTGCTGGGGTCGCGGGCCGCGTTCGGAGCGCAGGTGTCGACGGCCGAGACCTTCGTCTTCACCATGGTCACCACGGCGCTCTTCCTCACCCTGCTCGCCTCGGTCGCCGGGATGACCCTGGCCTGCGCCAACTCCCTCGCGCACGACCTGTTCGCGGTCGGCGGGCGGATGACTCCACGGCGCGAGATGACGGTCGCCCGGGTGTGCGCCCTCGCCGTCGGCGCCCCGACCATCCTGCTGGCCGTCCGGGTGCAGCACCACAACCTCCAGCCGCTGGCCCTGCTGTCCGCCTCCATCGGCGCGTCCGCGCTGGCCCCGGCGCTGGTCTACAGCCTCTTCTGGCGCCGCTACACCCGCACGGGCCTGCTGTTCACGCTGCTCGGCGGCTCCCTGGCCACCATTGTCCTGATGAGCGGCAGCAATCTCGTCTCCGGCTCTCCGGTCGCGGCCTTCCCGAACGCCGACTTCAACTGGTTCCCCTTCACCACCACGGGTGTGGCGTCCATTCCTCTCGGCTTCGCCCTCGGCTGGCTGGGCACGGTCGTCTCCGGGCGGCGGAAGGCGGCGGAGCAGCGCCGCCAGTACGAGGCGGTCGAGGCGTGGATCCTGACGGGGCCGTCACGACAGCGGAGTTGACGTCCTCCCGCCCCTGTGACGGCCCCACGGAGCCCGCGGCAGGACTAGGAGACGCGCACCAGGTAGACGGACGCCCGCCCCGAGCCCTCCGGTCCGGCGACCTGCACCAGGAGGCCGCCCGCGGACAGTCGGACCGAGCGGGTCCGGTAGGCGCCGGTGGAGCCGCCGACGTAGCCCAGTTCGGCGCCGTTGAGGTAGGTGTCGAACGCCGCGTTGCCGGTGATCTGGTACTCGATCGCGTAGACGCCGTCAGCGGGCACGCTGGCCTCGAGGTAGGCCGGTCCGCTGACCTGCCCGATCAGTTGCCGGTACGCCGCCGCGGAGACCGCGCCGGTGCGGGCGGGTCCGGCCGCCGCTTCGGCGGGAGCGCAGGCCGCTCCGGCGGCGAGGGACGCGGCGAGGCCGAGGGTGAGGCAGACGACCGCGTGCCGGGCCGGTTCTGTGATGCGCATGAGGGATCCTCTCTTGTGGGTGGTGGGGGTCACCGGGTCAGGCGCGCGCCCAGACCTGGTTGGCGCCGCCGGTGCAGGTCCAGATCTGCAGCGGGACGCCGTTGGCGGCGCCGTGGCCGGTCGCGTCCAGGCACTTGCCCGATTGGGGGTTGACGACGGCGCCGCCGGAGGTCACCGTCCACTGCTGCGCGGCGGTGCGGTTGCAGTCGTAGATCTGCACCGGGGTGCCGTCCGCGGTGCCCGAGGAGCGGACGTCCAGGCACTTGGCGCCGTCGTAGACGGTCAACTGCCCGGCGGTGGACGTCCAGGACTGGTTCGGGCCGCCGTTGCAGTCCCACAGCGCCACCTGGGTGCTGTCGGCCTGACTGAGGCCGGGGACGTCCACGCACCGCCCGGACTCCTTCCCGCGCAGCACGCCGGTGGGGTTGGGCGTGCTGGTGGTCAGGGCGGCGGTCAACGCCGCGGCGGCGCTGGCCTGGGTCGTCGGACTCCACAGGGCGAACGGGCCGACGAAGGAGTCGCCCTGCCGGCCGCCGCCGTCGGTGTCGTTGGCCAGGATGGAGTTCGCCGTGGCGCTGAGGAACCCGTCGTACTGGCCGGTCCCCGCGGCGGCGGCCAGGGTGCGCAGGGAGCGGGCGAAGATCCCCTTGAACGCCTGCCCGTCACCGGCGCAGTCGGGCTCGCACCCTTCGTAGAGCACGCCGCCCCGCTGGAAGTGGGCGGTGGCCGCCGTGGCGATGCTCTTCGCCGTGTCGAGCAGCGAGGTGTCGCCGTGGGCCCGGGACTGCTCGACGAGGCCCTGGAGGATGACGCCCTGGTTGTAGGTGTACGTGGCGTCGTGGAAGGTGCAGGCGGGCACGTCGAGGCCGTCGCGGACGAGGCCGCCGCTGATCAGGCCGGAGTTCCTGAACCAGTTCCACTCGGCGTCCGCCCAGCCGAGGTAGGTGCTGTCACCGGGGATGCGGTTGTGCAGCCCGGCGGTCGCGGCGAGGAACAGCTCGTTGGCGATGGCGGCCTTGTACTGCTTGGCGGTGCTCCAGTAGACGCCGCCCCCGCACTGGCCGTCCCAGTAGCCGTGCATGTAGTCGGTGGTCTTCCGGGCCATGTCGAGGTACTGGGGATTGCGGGTGATGTCGTACGCCTGGAGCCACACCAGCGCCCACCACCCGGTGTCGTCGATGTAGTCGTCGGTGAAGTCGCCGTTCTTGGCGAAGGCCCCGGTGACGGCGTAGTCGTACTGGGTGTCCCCGGTGGCCTGCCGGTAGGTCATCACGGTGCTCAGGGACACCGCGGAGGTCCACCAGTCGCTGCCGATCCGGCCGGTGGCGGGGTCGTAGGACTGCATGAGGACGGAGACGCTGGAGGACGAGGGCGTGGCCGCCTGGGCGCCGCCGGCCTGCGGGAGCAGGAAGGCGAGGGGCAGCAGGACGGCCAGGACACGGCAGACCCAGCGGGTGCGTTCGGGTGCGGTCATCAGTGGCTCCATCTCTGGTTGGCGCCGCCGTTGCAGGTCCACAGCTCCAGTTGGGTGCCGTTGCCGGTGCCTTCGCCGATGGCGTCCAGGCACTTGCCGGACCCGGTGTTGACGACCGTGCCGTCGGAGCGGACCCGCCACTGCTGTCCGGGCGTGCCGTTGCAGTCCCAGATCTGGACCGCGGCGCCGTCGGCGGTGGCGCCGCCGGCGACGTCCAGGCAGCGGTTGGAGAAGACGGTCAGCTCACCGCTCACCGTCGAGTTCCAGACCTGGTTGCCGCCCCCGTTGCAGTCCCACAGGGCCGGCCGCGTGCCGTCGGCCTGATTGCCGCCCGGCAGGTCGAGACAGCGGCCGGACTGCTGCCCGGTGTAGGCGCCGGTGGCGCCCGCGCGCGCCCAGACCTGGTTGGGGGCGCCGTTGCAGGTCCAGATCTCCAGCGGGGTGCCGGGCGCGGCGCCGGCCCCGGTGGCGTCCAGGCACTTGCCGGAGCTGGGATTCACCACGGTGCCGTCGTCGCGGACGGTCCACTGCTGGGCGGGGGTGCCGTTGCAGTCGTAGATCTGCACCGCGGCGCCGTCCGCGGTGCCCGAGGAGCGGACGTCCAGGCACTTGGCGCCGCCGTAGACGGTCAACTGCCCGGACGGGGAGGCGGTCCAGGTCTGGTTGGCCTGGCCGTTGCAGTCCCACAGCGCGATCTGCGTGCCGCCCGCCTGGCTCGCGCCGGGCACGTCCGCGCACAGTCCGGACTGGGCGCCCTTCAGCGCGCCGGCCTGCCCGTGCGGCGAGCAGGTGGCGAGGCCCGCGGTGTAGGGGCACAGCGCGGTGACGAAGCCCCCGTTCGCCGCCTCCTGCACCGACAGGGTGTCGGCGCCGGTGACGACTCGCGTGTCGTGCGTCAGCCCGCCCGGCCCGTCGTGGACCGTCTCGGCCAGCCACTGCCCGGACCCGAGGAAGCTCAGCGCCGTCTGGTAGGTCTTGGCGCCGACCGCGGAGAGGCCGCCGACGAACCACCGGTCGCCCGCCCGCCGGGCGAGGTACGCCTCCTTCCCGGGACTGCCGCCGAGCAGGCGCGTCTCGTCCCAGGCGGTGGGCATCTGGTCGAGGACGCGCAGCGCCTCCGGATGCGCCTCGTAGCTCTCCGGGCTGTCGGCGAAGTGCTGCCAGCCGGACTCGAAGACGACCGAGGTCGCCAGCTCGTGGGCGTCGGTGGTGTCGCGGCCGGTCATGCTGAACACCACGGGCGTGAAGTCCATGCTCGAGATCACGTTGCGGGTGAACGGCAGGATCGTGTCGAAGGCGGCGCGGTTGTGGAACTGCTCAGAGCCGTAGACCGCCTCGGCCGCCACCACCTGCGGCCAGGTGCGCTGCATACCGCGGGGCATGGCGGTGCCGTGGAAGTTGACCATGAGCTTCAGGTCGGCGGTCTGGGCGAGGACGGCGTCGTACCACTGGAGGGTCGGCTGGGTGTACTCGCCGACGAAGTCGATCTTCACTCCGGCGACGCCCCAGTTCTTGACCTGCGGCAGCCACTGGTCACGCTGCTGGGCGGTGCGCAGGTCCGAGGAGTTGAACCAGAGCAGGACGCCGACGCCCCTGGCCTTGGCGTAGGAGACGATGTCGGGGATCCAGGAGGCGGACCAGCCCTCGTCGATCAGGACGTCACTCCAGCCGTGCCGCTGGGCGAAGTCGACGTACTGCTTCTGCCGCTCCTCGCTGCCCTGGCTGGCGTGCTCGGTCAGCCAGGACCAGGCGACCGCGCCGGGCTTGACCCACGAGGTGTCGGCGACCTTCGACGGGGCGGCCAGGTCGTCGACGAGCGTGGACTGGGTGACGTCGGCCAGGCTGCCCAGGGCCGCGGTGCGCCACGGCGTCGACAGCGGAAGCGTCGCGGTGACGCCGCCGGCGAGCTGGGTGGCGTAGACCGGGGAGCCGGCCGTGTGGGACAGGTAGGACGCGGCATAGCGGCCGTCGAGACCGGTCTCGGCCACCAGGGCGTAGGAGCCGCCGACCTGGAACAGCGCGGGGAGGTGGTAGGTGTCGGAGGGCGCGCCGCCGGCCGTCGTGGCGAACCACTGGCCCTGGTCCTCTCCGTCGGGCGGCTGGAGCCAGGCGTTCGCCGACGCGGGCGGCGTCCAGGACGAGGCTTCGCCGGTCACGGTGACCGACCCGCTGCCCGGCAGTGCGTAGCGGTAGGCGACGCCGGTGTCGGAGGCCCGCACGACCACGTCCAGCCGGGCGCCGCCGCTGCCGGTGAACGACAGGGTGGTCTCCGTGTAGGCGGTGCGCCGGTCGCGCTGCTTGCCGGTGGTCATGGCGTACGCCTCGGTGACCGTGCGGTCGGCGCGCTGCACGAACGTGAGGTTCGCGGTCAGGTCCGCGGCGCTGGTGCGGATCCCGATCGGGGACGGCGGGAGCACCGTCTGGCCGTGGCTCGACGCGGCGAACGTCAGCGAGCCGCCGTTCAGGCTCACTTGGGCCGCGGTCGGGGAGTTCGCCGAGGGGCCGCTGACGGTCCAGCCGGTGGCCGCCGCCGCGGCGTGCGGCGGCACGAACAGGAACGCCAGCGGCAGCAGCAGTGCCACCAGGCAGCGCCGCACCAGGTCTCCGTGCCGCTTCTTGGGCATGGCGGGTCCTTCGCCTTGGTCTCGGGCAGCCAGGAGCGCGGGCGCGCGGTGCGCGCTGGGAGGCCGGCTCATCCGAGGGCCCACTGCTGGTTGGGGCCGCCGTTGCAGTCCCACAGCTCCGTCTGGGTCCCGTCGGCCGTCGACAGCGCGGGGTCGTCCAGGCAGCGGCCCGAGACGGGGTTGCGGAAGCCGCCGTCGTAGGGCTGCCACTGCTGGTTGCCGCCGCCGTTGCAGTCCCAGATCTCGACCTTCGTGCCGTTGGCGGTGCCCGCGCCGGTGGCGTCCAGGCACTTGCCGACCGCGCGCAGCGTGCCGTCCTGCGCCACCGTCCACGCCTGCGCCGGGGTGGAGTTGCAGCCCCAGATCTGCACCGCGGCGCCGTCGGCGGACGAGCCGCCGTTGACGTCCAGGCACTTGCCGGCGAGGCCGGACCTGATCGGGCCGGTGACGGACGGGGGCGGCTGGAGCCATCCGGCGGCGTCCGCGCTCTGGACTCCCTTGTTCCAGGCGTCGGCCATCTTCTGGTAGCCGGCGTCGCTGGGATGCAGCGGGTCCGACAGGTCCGCCGCGGTCAGCGCGCCCATGTCGACGAAGACGACCCGCTTGCCCGCGGCCTGCTCGGCGCGCGCGACGTCCTGGACGGCGGCGTTGTAGGCGGGCTCGTCCCGGGCCACCTGCGGGGAGGTGGAGACGGTCAGATCGGCCAGCAGGACGGTCGCGGCCGGGGCGTCGGCGGTGACCTGGTCCACTAGGGCGCGCAACCGGTCCGGCGCGGTGGGGACTTGGTAGCCCTGCCCGAGGTCGTTGGTGCCGATCATCAGGGTGACGACATTGGGCTTGTACGCGGCCAGCGAGGAGTCCGCGATGCCGGCGATCTGGTCGATCCGCCAGCCCGAGTGGCCCTCGTTGTCCGGGTCGGACATCGTCCCGCCGCGGCCGGACCCGACGAAGTCCAACGTGTAGCCCTCGCCGGTCAGTTCGGCCCCGAGCGGGCCGCGATAGCCGTTGCCGGAGCTGCTGCCGACGCCCCAGGTGATCGAGTCGCCGAGCGGCTCGACGCGCAGAGACGCCTGCCGTGCCGCGGCGGCGGACGGTGCGGCGCCGGCCTGGTGGGAGGGGGCCGGGACTGCCCGGTGGGCGGGGGCCGTGGCGGCCTGGGCGACCGGCGCGGCGGTCCAGGCGAGGCATGCGGTGGCGAGCAGCGCGAGGGCGCGCGCCGCCGGTGTTCTCTTGGTCATCAAACTCTCCTGGTGGGGGAGCGGTGCGGGGCGCCGTGTGCGCGGGGGAGCGGCGGCGGCGCGGTGGCGGCGGGGCGATAGGGTGCCCCGCCGCCGACTCTGGAGAGCGCTCTCAGTGAACGGAGCGCCCGCCCCGGCGGACCGTGTGCCGGACCGACGGGGCAGGATGGGACGGGGTGGGGCTAGGACAGGCGCCAGATCTGATTGGCGCCGCCGTTGCAGGTCCAGATCTCCAGCGGCGTGCCGTCGTCGGTGCCGTGGCCGTTCGCGTCCAGGCACTTGCCGGAGCCGACGTTGACCAAGCTGCCGTCGGAGCGCACGCGCCACTGCTGGTGGGCGCCCCCGTTGCAGTCCCAGATCTCCACCGCGCTGCCGTCGGCCGTGGCCGCGCCGGTGACCTCCAGGCACTTGGAGTCGTACACCGTCAACTGGTTCGCGTCGGTGGAGGTCCAGGTCTGGTTCGTGCCGCCGTTGCAGTCCCACAGGGCGGGCTTGGCGCCGTTGGCCTGACTGAAGGCGGGGACGTCGACGCAGCGGCCGGACTCCTGGCCCTTGAGCGTGCCGGACCGCGCGCCGCGCGCCCAGACCTGGTTGGGGGCGCCGTTGCAGGTCCAGATCTCCAGCAGGGTGCCGGGCGTGGCCCCGGCCCCGGTGGCGTCCAGGCACTTGCCGGAGCCGGGGTTGACGATCGTGCCGTCGTCACGGACGGTCCACTGCTGGGCGGGGGTGCCGTTGCAGTCGTAGATCTGCACCGCGGCGCCGTCCGCGGTGCCCGAGGAGCGGACGTCCAGGCACTTGGCGCCGCCGAAGACGGTCAACTGCCCAGACGGCGTCGCCGTCCAGAACTGGTTGGCCTGGCCGTTGCAGTCCCACAACGCGACCTGCGTGCCATTGGCCTGGCTCGCGCCGGGCACGTCCGCGCACAGACCGGACTGGGCGCCCTTGAGGACGCCGCCCCGGTTGCCCGGCGGGTTCGCGGTGACGGACAGGTTGTCGAACTGGTCGGTCTGGTAGCCGACCACGCCGATGCCGACCTGCCCCGTGGCGAAGGAGCTGTCGTCGGCCGTGCCGAGCACCGCGCCGTCCGCGCCGGCCGTGATCCGGTCGCCGGAGAAGCCGAGGGAGAGCGTGTGCCAGGACCGGGTGCCCAGGGCGGCCCGGCTCCCGGAGGCCAGAGTGGTCACGGCCCCGCCGGCCGAACTGCGCACGATCGACCAGGCGCCGTTGTCGGCGACCCGCAGCTCGTAGGCGGCCTGGTGACTCTGCGGGCGGTTCTGGAGGCCGGCCCGCCCGAGCAGCTCCACCGTGCCGGCCTGCTGGAGGTCGACGTCGGCCTTGACCGTGTAGTCGCTCCACGCGGTGTCGCCGACCAGGGAGAACGCGTCGGAGTCGTCCTGCCACTCGATGGGCTTGACCGGGGCCACCTGCTGCACGCACTGCCCCGACCGGCCGTCCGCGCACGGGCGCGCCTCGAACGAGCCCTGCATGTCGGACAGATACGTGGCCTCGGCGCCGGTGGCATCGTTGTCAAAGGAGTCGGAGTAGGGGAGTGCCAGCCCGTGCGCGGCGGGCGCGGTCGCGGCGCCCTTGCCCTGGCCGGTGGTCGTCGTCGCGGTGTAGATCCAGCCCGGCTGGAGCGTCAGGGTGTACGAGCCCCCGGACGGGGTGACGTCCTGCGTGTGCACGAAGTCGGTGGACGGGCTGGGGCTGTTCACCCGAGTCGCCCACACGTGCACCGCGCCGGTGGACAGGCCGCCCTGGACGTGCACGTTCACCGTCTGCGCCGCCGAGGCGGTGGTGGTCTCCAGGACGGTGGAGTAGTCGGTGGAGTCAGGCGACTTGAGCGTCACGTAGGCGCCGGAGGACTCGGCACCGCTGAGGTAGCCCGACGCGGAGTCGATGAACTTCCAGCCCGGCTGGGCGAACTGGGTGACCTGGGCGGTGGCCCAGGTGTTCTCGCCGATCGAGTAGTGCCCGGACCACGGCGACGCGGCGGTGGCGAGCCCGACGGTGCTGTACGGCAGGGTGGGGTAGATCGCGGCGACCAGCGGCCAGTTGAGGTAGGCGGTCATCCGCGCGTCCACGTAGCCGCGCACGATGGAGCGGATCAGCGCGGGGGCGCCGGAGTCCATGTCCAGCGAGCCGTTCTCACTGGCCCACAGCGGCTTGCCGTTGTTCCTGGCGGTGTCGGTGGTGGAGCAGGTGTCCGCGTTGCCGCCGTCGCCGCCCTGGCAGGGGTAGTGCGCGCCGATGACCGACACCGCGTTGTCGAACGCGGGGTTCTTCGCCATGTCGTCCGCGACGCTCCAGCCGGAGTCGTCCCCGACGATCTGCACGCTGCCGTAGCCTGCGGCGTTGAGCGCGGACCGGAGCTGGATGTACCAGTTCACGTCGTGACCGCGCTCGTTCCAGCCGCCGAGGTAGCTGACCGTCAGGCCGTGCTGCTTGGCGCAGCCCAGCCATGAGATCAAGTAGTTGACGGTGTCCGTGGACCAGAAGCCGCCGTTGATCCAGCCCGGGGCGGCCCAGGCCAGACCGTAGAACTCGATGTTCGGATTGCGGGCCTTGGCCTGTTCGGCGAGCCAGAACTCGTAGCCCGCGTCGCAGTTGATCTGCCCGCGGCTGTGCTCGATCGACGGCTCGGCGCCGTCCGTGGAGTTCGCGTCGCCGCCGATCTCCAGTTTCAGCATGTGCAGGTTCGCGCCGTATCCCGGCTTGAACAGGTAGTCCAGGATCTGCGACCTCTGGGCGGCCGGATAGTCCCGCAGCAGACGGGAGTTGCCCCCGCCGCCGCTGATCGCGCCGATGCCGTCGAAGGTGCGGCCGCCCTGCGATCCGTCCACGGTGATGTTCGTGGGCGCCGCCGCCTGGGCCGGGGCTGCCCCGACCGTGGTGAGGGCGGCGGCTAAGAGCGCGAGGAGCCACAGGGGCACAAGACGTCTCAAGTGTCGTTGCACAGCGTTGTCCTAAGCCGTGGGGGTGGGGCAGGTCCGGAAGGGCCCGCCTGTGGAGAAGCATGTGACGTACAGTCCGGAATGCTGCGCGACAGTGTGAAGTCGTGTTCATTTGGAGTCAAGTGCCGCTTCTGAAAAGACATGTTCCAACGAAAAAGAAAGCGACATGTGGGCGGTGTTGATAGCCATGACGCATGAACCGCGACGGCACGGGGGCGTCGCGCGTCGTTGCGATTTGCTCCTGCGTCGATTTCGTCGCGGCCGGTCTCCCCGGCGTCCGGACCGGCCCGAAGCGCCCGACGCCCGGCGTCCCCACCGGCCCGGGGCGCCCTGCGCCCGGCACCCTCGACCGGTTCGGGGCGGTCGATGCTCGGCGCCCCCGGCCGCTGCGGGGCCGCCGCGCCGTCGCGCCCCGGAGCGGCGGCGCCCTTCCGGAGCGGCGGCGCGCGACGCGCTGCGAAGGCCGGTCCGCGACGGCCCGTGTCCTGGCCGGGTCGCCGCCCGCCCGGCGAACCCGGCCGCCTCGTCCGGCCGCCCCGCCCGGCCGCTGCGGGGCCGCCTCGTCCGGCGTCGCCGCGCGGGCGGAGCGGCCGGACCGCCGCCCCGCCGGCCCCCTTCCGGCCTGCTCAGCGGGCGTCCCTGCACACGCCGCTCGTGAAGTAAGGTGACGGCTCGAAAGGAGCATGAGTAGTGCAAGAGCGGGTCACCATGGCGGACGTCGCGCGCGTCGTCGGCGTCTCGACCGCCACGGTCTCCTACGTCCTGTCGGGCAAGCGCGCCGTCGCCCCGGCCACGCGCACGGCGGTGGAGACCGCCATCGCCGAGCTGGGGTTCACCGTCAACTCGGCGGCCCGCAGCCTTCGCACGGGGCGCACCAGCCTGGTGGCGCTGATCGTGCCCGACATCTCCAACCCGTTCTTCGCCCAGCTCGCGGCGACCCTCCAGGAGGAACTGCGGAGCCTGGGCCTGCACGTCGTCGTCTGCAACACCGGGGCGCGCCGCGACGAGGAGCGCGCCCTGCTGGCCGAGGCGGTGCAGCAGCGGTTCGCGGGCGTGGTGATCACGCCGTTCCGGCTGCTGCCCCGGGACATGGAGACGCTGGCCGACGCGGGCATCCCCGCCGTGGTCAGCGCCGACGTGGACTTCGGTCCGGTCGATCTGGTGGCCCCCGACACGCGCGCGGCGACCCGGCAGGCGCTGGAACGCGTGACGGCCGCGCAGCGGCGGCGCATCGCGATGATCGCAGGCCCGCGGGACGCGACCGGCGGCGACCCCCGCCTGGAACTGCTCAGGACGCTCGCGCGGCAGTTCGGCACCGCCCTGCCGCGGGAGCTGGTGGTCCGGGGCGAGCACACCCGTGAGGCCGGGGCCGCGGGCTTCGCCGAGCTGATGCGCAGGCGCTACCGCCCCGACGCGGTGTTCTGCGGCAACGACGTGATCGCGGTCGGCGCCCTGGACAAGGCCCGCGAGATGGGCATCGACATACCAGGCGACGTGGCGCTGGTGGGACACGACGACGCGTCCTTCGCCTCGCTCGTGCGGCCGCAGCTCACCACGATCCGCTACCCCGCCGAAGAGGTCGGCCGCGCCGCCGCGCAGTTGCTCAAGGAACGGCTCGGCGGCAGAAGCGTCCACCGGACGGTCCGGGTCAGGGCGGAGTTCGTCGCGCGCGCCTCGGTCTGACCTGCTTTCTCCCCGCGAAGCGCCGCGCCGCAGTGCACCGTAGCGTAATCGATTGCGCCGGGCGAGCCCCGCCCCGGCGACCGGCCGTGAGAAGCGGTGAAAGCGCAGCTCAGAGCCGCTATCCTGGCTCTTCCGGGTTCGGTCTCGCTGGTCACGAAGCGAACTCGAAACACGGGATTCACGTCCAAGCTGTTGACTTATGTGGATTCTTGTTGTGAAGGTACCGCCACCGCTTCGTCGGAGCGGACCCTCGTGCAAGGAGCAACCCCATGGCGATGCGTGATCGCACCTCTACCCTGGCCAGAAGCTGCCTGATCGGTTCGGCGCTGCTGGCTCTCACGGCGGTGACCGGATGCAGCAGCGGCGGCGCCGGCGGCGGGAAGGACGACGGTGCGGCCGGCTCCTCCTGCAAGCCGTCCTCGGGTAAGGTCACGCTCCAGTACTGGTCCTGGGTCCCGGGCATGCAGAAGGCCGTGGACCTGTGGAACAGCGAGCACCCCTCGGTGCAGGTCAACCTGAAGACCACCCCGGCCGGCAACGCGGGCACGTACCAGAACATGTCCAACGCCCTGAAGGCGGGCAACGCGCCCGACCTCGGCCAGATCGAGTACGATTCGCTGGCCAGCTTCCGGCTCAAGGACGGACTGCGCGACATCTCCGCCTGCCCGGGAGTCGCCCCCGCCCAGAAGAAGTTCGTCGACTGGACCTGGTCCCAGGTCGACTTCGGGGCCGGCGGCAAGGACGGCGTCTGGGCGATCCCCCAGGACACCGGCCCCATGGCGCTGTTCTACCGCAAGGACATCTTCGACAAGCTCGGCCTCAAGGCCCCGGCCACCTGGGACGAGTACGCCGCGGACGCGGTCAAGCTGAAGCAGGCCGGCAAGTACATCACGCACTTCTCGCAGAGCGACCCCAACTGGTTCACCGGCCTGCTGTGGCAGAACAAGGCCACGATGTTCCAGCGCAAGGGCGACTCCTGGAAGGTCAGCGTGGACCGGCCCGAGAGCCGCCAGGTCGCCGACTACTGGCAGAAGCTCATCGACAAGAAGCTCGTCGCGACCGACCTCCAGGGCTTCTCGCCCGCGCTGTACAAGTCCTGGAACTCCGGCGAGGTCGCCACCTGGATCAGCGCCGCGTGGGGCTACAGCACGATCCGCGACAACGCGAAGGCGACCGCGGGCAAGTGGGCCGTCGCCCCGATGCCCCAGTGGCACGCGGGCGACCAGCAGGCGGGCAACTGGGGCGGCTCCACCACCGCCGTGCTCTCCGGCAGCAAGCACCCCGCCGAGGCGTCCCAGTTCGCGCTGTGGCTCAACACCGACCCCAAGGCGCTGGCGATCCTCAACAAGGAGGGCGGTCTGTACCCGGCGGACAAGGCGGGCCTGGACCTGCCCGCGCTGCAGCAGCCGGTCGACTTCTACGGCAAGCAGAAGATCTTCGACGTGTTCGCCAAGGCGTCCCAGAACGTGGACACCCACTTCACCTGGGGTCCGACGATGACGGACACCTACCGCATGCTGGGCGACGGCGCCTCCGCCGCCCTCGGAGGCAAGGGCACGCTCGGGGACGCGCTCAAGCAGACCCAGACCGGCAGCGTGGACTCGCTGCGCAAGCAGTCCCTCACCGTGGCGAACTGACCGGTCGGCTTCCCACCCCTCCCGCGCGTCCCCGCCGCCGCCCCGGCGGGGACGCGCGCCCTCCCCGAAAGCCCTGCTCGTGACCTCTGCCACCGCCGCCCTGCCAGCGCCCCGCCGGCGCTCGCGCCAGGCCCTCGCCCCCTACGCGTTCCTCATACCCTTCCTCGTCCCGTTCGTCCTCTTCACCCTCGTCCCGGTCGCCTACGCCTTCTGGCAGAGCCTGCACAAGACCGAGCGCACCGGCGGCACCTTCGGCCGCACGCACTCGGTGTTCGCCGGCTTCGAGCAGTACGCCGACGTCGTGCGCGAGCCCTTCTTCGGCAGCAGCCTCCTGCGCGTCGGCCTGTTCGCCGTGGTGCAGATCCCCGTGATGCTGCTCTTCGCCCTCATCCTGGCCCTGCTCCTCGACTCCGCCGTGGCCCGGTTCAAGCGCTTCTTCCGCCTGGTCTACTTCGTGCCCTACGGCATCCCCGGCGTCGTCGCGGCGCTGATGTGGGCCTTCCTCTACGACCCGCGGCTGTCGCCGATCACAGACGTGCTGAAGTCCGCCGGCGTCCAGGTCGACCTGCTCGGCTCGCACCTCATCCTGTTCTCCATCGGCAACGTCGTCACCTGGACCTACACCGGTTACAACATGCTCATCCTGTACTCGGCGCTCCAGGCGCTCCCCACCGACATCGGGGAGGCGGCGCGCGTCGACGGGGCGGGCGGCTGGACGATCGCCACCCGGATCAAGATCCCGCTGATCCGGCCCGCGATCGTGCTCACCGGCGTGTTCTCCATCATCGGCACCCTCCAACTGTTCACCGAGCCGCAGGTCTTCAAGTCCATCTCGTCCAGCATCACGAGCACCTACACGCCGAACCTCGCGGCGTTCTCGCTCGCCTCGGGCGACGACTACAGCGAGGCTGCCGCGCTGTCGGTGCTGCTCGCCGTCGTGACGTTCCTGCTCTCGTTCGCGTTTCTGCGCTTCACCTCCAGGAGGCAGGGATGAGCGTCCTCACCCGCACCGAGGGGGCGCACGCCCCGGCGGCCGCCGCCCGGCCGTCGGCGCCGAGCCGGCTCCCCATCGCCGCGACCGTGGTGTTCATGGCGCTGGCCGCCTGCTACATGCTGCTGCCGGTCTACTGGCTGCTGATCTCCTCCACCAAGAGCCAGAGCGACCTGGTCTCCACGCCCGGACTCCTGCTCTCCCACTGGCACTTCGGCGCCAACCTCTCCGCGCTCTTCGCCCAGCAGGACGGCGTGTTCGGGCGCTGGCTGCTCAACAGCCTGCTGTACGCGGGCCTCGGCGCGGGCGTCGCCACCTTCCTGGCCGCCGCCGCCGGATACGCGCTGGCCAAGTACAGCTTCCGGGGCCGCGAGGCGATCTTCTCCGTCGTCCTCGGCGGCGTGCTGGTCCCCGCGACCGCCCTCGCCCTGCCGCTGTTCCTGCTCTTCGCGCAGGTGAACGCGACCAACACGTTCTGGTCGGTGTTCCTCCCCAGCATCGTCAGCCCGTTCGGGGTCTACCTCTCCCGCATCTTCGCCGCCGCGTCGGTGCCGGACGAGGTCATCGAGGCCGCCCGCATGGACGGCGCCGGGGAACTGCGCATCTTCCGCACCATCGGCCTGCGCCTGATGGCCCCCGCCCTGGTGACGGTCTTCCTGTTCCAGTTCGTCGTCATCTGGAACAACTTCCTGCTGCCCCTGGTCATGCTCCAGAACGACGATCTGTACCCCGTCACCCTCGGCCTGTTCACCTGGCAGTCGCAGACCAGCCGGCTGCCGCAACTGCAGACCCTCACCATCGTGGGAGCCCTGGTCTCCGTCGTGCCCATCGTCCTGACCTTCCTCCTCCTCCAGCGCTACTGGCGCGCCGGACTCGCCGCCGGGGCGGTCAAGTCATGACCCACGCCATGACCGCGCTGAACCGTCGGCTCGGCGCCGTCGCCTACGGCGGCGACTACAACCCCGAGCAGTGGCCCAAGGAGGTCTGGCAGGAGGACGTCCGCCTCATGCGGGAGGCCGGAGTCAACCTCGTCACCGTCGGGGTGTTCTCCTGGTCGCGCCTCCAGCCGCGCCCCGGCGTCTTCGACTGGAGCCTGCTGGACGAGGTTCTCGACCTGCTGCACGAGCACGGGATCGCCGCCGACCTGGCCACCCCCACCGCGGCCCCGCCGCCCTGGTTCACGCACCAGCACCCCGACGCCCGGCCCGTCACCGCCTCCGGCACCCGGCTGGGCCACGGCAGCAGGCAGGTCTTCTGCCCCAGCCACCCCGCCTACGCCGAGGCGGCCGACGCTCTGGTCACCGCGCTCGCCACGCGCTACGCCGACCACCCCGCCGTGGCGATGTGGCACGTCCACAACGAGTTCGGCAACCACAACGGCCTGTGCTATTGCGAGACCAGCGCCGCCGCGTTCCGCGTCTGGCTCCAGGAGCGCTACGGCGACCTGGACGCCCTCAACGAAGCGTGGGGCGCCGACTTCTGGAGCCAGCGCTACGGCGAGTGGGCCGAGATCGACGCGCCCCGGGACACGACGGCGTTCCGCAACCCGGGCCAGGACCTGGACTACCGCCGCTTCTCCTCGGACGCGCTGCTGGCCCGCCACCGCGCGGAGACGGCCCTGCTGCGCCGCTACGCGCCGGGCGTCCCGCTCACCACCAACCACCTGGGCACCCTGGAGAAGAAGGTCGACGGCTTCGCCTTCGCCGCCGAGTGCGACCTCGTCTCCCTGGACCACTACCTCCCGGCCGCCGACCCGGACGGCCACATCGACCTCGCCCTGAACGCGGACCTCGCCCGCGGCATGGCGGGCGGGCGGCCCTGGCTGCTCATGGAGCACTCCACCTCCGCCGTCAACTGGCAGCCGGTCAACGTGGCCAAGCAGCCCGGGGAGATGCGGCGCAACAGCCTGACCCACCTGGCGCGCGGCGCGGACGGCATCATGTTCTTCCAGTGGCGGCAGTCCCGGGCCGGCGCCGAGAAGTGGCACTCGGCGATGCTTCCCCACGCCGGCACGGACAGCCGGGTCTGGCGCGAGGTGCGCTCCCTCGGCGCCGACCTGGCCGCGCTCGGCGAGGTGGCCGGGACCCGCGTCCAGGCGGAGACCGCGCTGCTCTTCGACTGGCACAACTGGTGGGCGCTGGAGCTGGAGGCCCGCCCCTCCGAGCAGATGCGCTACCTCGACGCGGTCCGCGACTGGTACGAGGCCCTGTGGACCTCGAACATCACCTGCGACGTGGTCGCGCCCGGCGCCGACCTGACGCGCTACAAGGCGGTCTTCGCACCCAACCTCTACCTCCTCACCGACGAGGACGCCGCCAACCTAGAGCGCTACGTGCGCGGCGGCGGACACCTCGCGGTCGGCTGCTTCAGCGGCGTGGTCGACGCCCACGACCGGGTCCGCCTCGGCGGCTACCCCGGCGCGCTGAGCGACGTCCTCGGGCTGCGCGTGGACGAGTACCTGCCGCTGCGCACCGGCGACGCCGTCCGGCTCAGCGACGCCTCGACGGCCGAGCTGTGGGCCGAACGCGTCGAGCCCCGCGGCTGCGAGACGGTGCTCCGGTTCGCGGACGCGGCCGACGGCGGCCCGGCCCGCGGCGGCCCGGCGGTCACCCGTCACGCCTTCGGCGAGGGCGCGAGCTGGTACGTGGCCACCCGCGCGTCCGCCGCCACCCTGCGGGACCTGGTGTGCCGGATCGGCGAGGAAGCGCGGCTGCGCACCGCCCCCGCCGTCCCCGAGGGCGTCGAGGCGGTACGCCGCACCGGACCGGACGGCTCGTACCTGTTCCTGGTCAACCACACCGGCGAGAGCGTGAAGGCGCCGGCCGAGGGCGCCGTCCTCGTGGGCGCCGCCGGAGACGGCGCGGTCGTGGAGATCCCGGCCGGAGGGGTCGCCGTGGTCCGCGAGACAGCACCCGCGCCCCGGGCCTGACCAGTGCGGCGGCCGCCGCACTCCGCCGCGCCCGCCGCACTCCGCCACGCCGCCGCCGTGTTCCCGTTCTTCTCGAGGAGTGTCCTCATGCCCGCCCGTACCGCACCGCCGCTCCGCCACGCGGCGGTGGAGATCGACGAAGCCAGCGGCACCGTCCTGCTGCACACCGGCGCCTCCTGCTACGCCCTGCGGGCGGACCGGGCGACGGGCGTCGTGCATCACCTGCACTGGGGCGCGCCCCTGACGCTGGCGGACGCGGCGGCGCTGCCCGTGTGGAGCGAGAACGACAACAGCTTCGCCGGCCGCCACGACGGGGTGGAGGAGTACCCGGTCGAGGGCGGGGCCCGGTTCGGCGTCCCCGCTCTCGAAGTCCGGTTCGCCGACGGCGGCGGCATGCTCCAGCCGACGGTGGACGACGTGCGCGCCGCCGGGGACGGCCACCTGGTGATCGCGCTGCGGGACCGGGCGCGGCCGCTCGCCTGGGAGCTGCACTACCGGGTGCCGCCGGGCGGCGGAGACGGCGAGGGGGGCTCGCTCGAACGCTGGACCGAATTCACCCGCACGGACGTCACCCACACGGAGGTCACCCCCGCGGAGGGCGCCTCAGCCGACGAGCGGGACGCGGAGGCGCCGCTGCTCCTGCGGTACGCCTCCGCCCACTGGCCGCTGCCGCAGCGGCCGGACTGGCGCCTGTCCTCGGTGCACGGCGGCTGGTCCGCGGAGAGCCGCCTGGAGCGCGGCGCCCTGCACACGGGGGAGACCACCCTGACCAGCCGGCGCGGACACACCGGCCACCAGGCCAATCCGTGGGTCATGCTCGACGCAGGCGACGCCGCCGAGGAGCACGGGGAGGTGTGGGCGGCGGCGCTGGCCGCGAGCGGAAGCTGGCGCCTCACGGTGCAGCGCACCGCGGCCGGCCGCGTCGGCGTCGTGGCCTCGGAGGGGCACGAGGGCGTCGAGATCGCCCTGCGCCCAGGACAGCGGTACACCACCCCGGTCAGCGTCGCGCTGTACGGCACGGACGGCTTCGGCGGAGTCAGCCGCGCGTTCCACGCGTATGTGCGCCAGCACGTGCTGCCCTGTCCCGACGAGCTGCGGCCGGTGCTGTACAACTCCTGGGAGGCCACCTCGTTCGAGGTCGACGAGGACAACCAGCGGGCCCTCGCGCGGCGCGCGGCGGACCTGGGCGTGGAGCTGTTCGTGGTCGACGACGGCTGGTTCGGCGCCCGGGACGACGACCGCGCGGGCCTCGGCGACTGGACGCCGCACCTGCGCCGCTTCCCGCGCGGGCTGCGCCCGCTGGCCGACGAGGTGCACCGGCTCGGCATGGCCTTCGGCCTCTGGGTGGAGCCGGAGATGGTCAACCCCGACAGCGACCTCTACCGGGAGCGCCCCGACTGGGTCCTGCACCTGCCCGACCGCCCCGCGACCCGGCTGCGCAACCAGCTCGTCCTGGACTTCTCCCGCCAGGAGGTGACCGACTGGGCCTACGAGTGGCTGCGCCGGACGGTCCGCGAGAACGCGGTGGACTTCGTCAAGTGGGACTTCAACCGGTCGTTCACGGAGGCGGCCGCGCACGCGGGCGGCCGGGACGCCCGCCGCGTGTACGTCGAGCACGCCCGAGGGGTGCACCGGGTCCTCGACCGGCTGCGGGCCGACGTCCCGCACCTGCGCGTGGAGGCGTGCGCGGGCGGCGGGGGACGCACCGACCTGGGCGTGCTGAGCCGTACCGACCAAGTGTGGACCTCGGACAACACCGACGCCGTGGACCGGCTGACCATCCAGCACGGCTTCAGCCAGGTCTATCCGGCCGCGGTCATGTCGGCCTGGGTGACGGACAGCCCCAACCCGCTGACCGGGCGCAGCGTCCCGCTGGCCTTCCGCTTCCACTCCGCCATGGCGGGCGTGCTCGGCGTCGGCGGCGACCTGACCCGCTGGACCCCGCAGGAGACCGAGGAGGCGGCCCGGCTGGTCGGCCTCTACAAGGACGTCCGCCCGGTGGTGCAGCACGGCCGTCAGTTCAGGCTGTTGGCGCCCGGGGAAGGGCCCCTCACCGCCGTGCAGTACGTCGACCACGACGCGGACCGTGCGGTGGTGCTGCTGTGGCGGCCCAGCACGTCGTACCAGCCCGCGCCTCCTCCTCCGCTGCGGCTGCGCGGCCTGGACCCGGACGCCCGCTACCGGGACGAGGACACTGGAGCGGAGTGGTCCGGGGCCATGCTCACCGGCCACGGACTCCCGGTCCCCGAACTGCCGCCGGGCGACTGCGCGAGCGCGCTGGTGCGGCTGCGCCGCGCCGGGTAGCCGAGCGCGGACGGCCGCCGCCGAGCGTGGGGCGGCCGCCGCGGCCGCCCCGCGGTGCGCGCTGATCGCTGCGGTGCGGTGCGGTGCGGTGCGGTGCGGTGCGGTGCGCTGTGGGGCGGGGCGGTGGCCCCGCGGTGTGGGGCGGTACGGGTGGCGCGGTGCGCTGTGGGGCGGCGTGGCGCCGCGCACAGCGCGCATCGGGTCCGGTCGGCTCGCGGCTGCGCCTGTGACCGGGGCCGGCGAGCGCCGCGAGGACCGTTCGCGCCGCCCTGCCGCAACCGCGTACCGACCAGTCGGTAACGTGGTCGCATGACTGCTTCCCTGCCCGAGCGCGCCGGCCGGCGCTGCCACGACGTCCTCAACCCCCTGCACTCCTCCCTCTACTTCTCGCCCGACCTGCGCCGCGAGCTGTCCGAGGTCGGCGTCGAGGACCCGAAGGGCGCGTACTTCGCGGCGCGGGCCGCCGTACTGGGCGCGGTCGGACCGGGCACGGTGACGGCGACGTTCTCGAACTTCCGCTACGAACTCGTGGCGCGGCACGTGCCCGAGGTGTGGCGCAAAGCCTCCCCGGAGACGGTGCTCGCCGCCCGCACGCGAGCCGCCGACGCGACGCTGCGGCGGCTGCTCGGCGAGGAGGCCGTCGCGTCCGAGGCGGTCGCCGAAGCGGCCGAACTGGCCCTGCGGGCGACCGAGGCGTGCTCGCGGACCGCGCGCCCGCTGTACGCGGGCAACGCCGACCTGCCGGTGCCGGCCGAGCCGCACCTGGCGCTCTGGCACGCGGCCACTCTGCTGCGTGAGCACCGCGGCGACGGCCACCTCGCGGCGCTGCTCGAAGCGGAACTCGACCCGCTGGAGGCCCTGGTGAGCCACACCGCCACCGGCAAGGGCATGACCCCGAAGTGGGCGCTGGACGCCCGCGGCTGGACGCGGGAGCACTGGGACGCGGCGGCGGCCCGGCTGCGGGACCGCGGACTGCTCGACGCGGAGGGCGAGCTGACCGAGACGGGCGTGGCCCTGCGGCGCGACCTGGAGGCGCGCACCGACCGCCTGGACCGGGCGCCGTACGAGCATCTGGGCGCGGCGGGCGTGCAGCGGCTCACCGAGCTGGCCTACGGGCTCCTCACCACGGCGGTCGGTGCGGGCGCGTTCCCGGCCGACCTGATCGGCAAGGCCTGAGCGCCCCGGCGCCCCGGGGGCCCAACGCCCCGGCGATCCGGCGCCCCAACGACCCAACGCCCCGGCGATCCGGCGACTCGTCCTCGGGCCCTCGGGCCTGTGGCGGCGGTGTGCTCGCCGCCGCCGCGAAGGCGCGCCGCGTGCGGGCGTGGCAGCCTGTTCACGAAGGCACGATGTGGCCGTGCCCTACGCACGAGGCACGGCGCCCGGCCGCGGTCCGGGCGGGCGCCGCGAGGGCGACGGCCGGGTCCGCCGCAGTTCGTACCGCACCCCTTTCGCAAAGGAACACCATGACCAGCGTGAATCTCGGCAAGCGCCATCCCGCCGCCTACAAGGGCCTGCTGGCGCTCGGCGCGGACGTCGACGCCGCCGTGGCCGAGGCGGGACTCGATCCGCTGCTCGCCGAGCTGGTGAAGATCCGCGTCTCGCAGATCAACGGCTGCGCTTTCTGCCTGCGCATGCACACTCGCGACGCCCTTGCCCAGGGCGAGAGCACCGACCGTCTCGCCGTGGTGGCCGCCTGGTGGGAGTCGCAGTACTTCACTCCCGTAGAGTGCGCGGCCCTCGCCCTGGCCGAGCAGGTCACCGAACCGGCCGCCCCCGTACGGCGCGTCTGGGACGACGGTTCCCTCACCGACGAGCAGGTCTCCGCCGTGAGCTGGCTCGCGATCGTCATGAACGCCTGGAACCGGCTCGCCGTCACCAGCCACTACCCGGTCGCCCCCTGACACCGGCGCGGCGTCCGCGTTCTGGTTCCCGCACGGAGGCGGGCACGAGGGCGGCCGCCGCGGTCGCGGCGTTCCTCCGCAGCGTCTTCCGGTGGCCGGTTGCCTGGCTCGTCACGGTCGTCGGCCGGGTGGGCCGGGGCCTGCGCGGCCGGGGGCCGGCGGGTTCAGCCGGTCTCGCGGTCCAGGACGCGGCGGGCCGCTTCCTCCTCGGCCGCCGCGGGGGACAGCTCGTCGAGCGTGTCGAGTTCGGTGTCCGCCTCCAGTTCGCGTCCCCAGGCCGCCGCGAGCTGCCGCTGCTCGTCCCACGGCTTGGCGCCGACGGCTTCCCGGTGATCGGGGTCCAGTGCCGCGAGAAAGCGTTCGACCTGGTCCGTCGACATGCCGTGCTCCTTATCGCCGGGGGAGTGCCGGAGGCTCGTCCAGGTCCAGCATCGCCAATGGCGCCCACGTCGGGCGTCCGACACGGCAGGCGCGCCTCCGGATGGCTCCAGGGTCAGCACGTGGCCAGGGGGGCGTCCTGCCCTCGGCTCACCGGCAGAGCGGCGCCTTCCTCCGGCGCGGCGGCTCGTCGCTTGTGGGCGTCCCCTGGCCGCCCTAAGGGGTCAGCGGATCAGAGCCGTCTCCTGCCGCATGCGCGTCAGCTTCTCCGGGTTGCGCACGGCGTAGAGACCCGTGATCAGGCCGTCGTCGACGTGGGCCGCGAGCACCGTGTCGAGCGCGCCGTCCAGCCAGACCGCCAGCGCCGGGTGACCGTTGACCCGCGTCGACCGCACCGCCGCCCCAGCCCCGGCCCTGGCCGCACCGGCGGCCAGCAGCCTCGCCACCTTGCCGGACCCCACGACGGGACGCAGGACGGCCCTCTTGATCCCGCCGCCGTCGCCCACGAGGACCACGTCTGGCGCGAGGACGTCGAGCAGGCCCTGTAGATCGCCCGTCTCGCTCGCCCGCCGGAACGCCTCGATCACGTCCCGCGCCGCGTCGGCCGAGGCGTCCCCGCGCGGTCGGCGGGCCGCGACGTGCGCCCTGGCCCGGTGCGCGATCTGGCGTACGGCGGCGTGGCTCTTGCCGACGGCCTCGGCGATCTCGTCGTACCCGAGGGCGAACACCTCCCGCAGCACGAACACCGCCCGCTCGGTGGGCGCGAGCGTCTCCATCACCAGCAGCATCGCCATCGAGACGCTGTCCGCCAGCTCCACGTCCTCGGCCACGTCCGGCGCGGTCAGCAACGGCTCGGGCAGCCACGAGCCGACGTAGGACTCCTTGCGGCGGCCGAGCGACCGCAGCCGGGTCAACGCCTGGCGCGTGGTGACGCGGATCAGGTACGCGCGCTGATCCCGCACCCCGCCCAGGTCGACCTGCGCCCAACGCAGCCAGGTCTCCTGGAGCACGTCCTCCGCGTCGGCGGCCGAGCCGAGCATCTCGTAGGCCACGGTGAACAGCAGGTTGCGGTGGGCGACGAACGCCTCGGTGGCCGGGTCGGCACGTCGGCCGCCGGTGACGGCCCCGTCCGCCGCTCGCTCGCCGTCCGCGTCCCGCACCGGCCGCTCCCGCCTGTTCGCCCCGCTCGTGTTATCCGCTCTGTCCACTTCGCTTGCCGCGTGTGCTCGCTGCGCTCTCGACGTCGTCACGCGCACAAGACGCCGGCGCCCGTGGCGCTGTGACGCCTCGGCGCGGTGGCGTACGTCACACGGACGCCCCGTCACACCGGGCGCGAACTCGGCGCCTTGTGCTCGTCCAGTGCACCGTCACGAGGGAGCGCGAAAGCCATGGAACCCCGTCTCGACCTGTTCCACAACGCCGTCGCCGCCAAGTTCGCCAAGCGGTTCGCCAACGCGGCCCTGGTGGTCCATCAGTCGCCGCTGCCCCGGTCCGCCCAGGAGCTGGTGTCCTTGCGCGTCAGCCAGATCAACGGGTGCGGCTGGTGCGTCGACCTGCACACCAAGGAGGCCGCCGCGGCCGGGGAGAGCGCGGTCCGGCTGCACCTGGTCGCCGTCTGGCGCGAGTCCACCGTGTTCACCGGGGCCGAGCAGGCCGCGCTGGCGCTCGCCGAGGAGGGCACCCGGCTCGCCGACGCCCACGGCGGCGTGTCCGACGAGACCTGGGCGGCGGTGCGTGAGCACTACGACGACGATCAGGCCGCCGCGCTGGTCTCCTTGGTGGCGCTGGTCAACGCGGCCAACCGGCTCGCCGTGATCGTGCACCAGAGGGGAGGCGCCTACGAGCCCGGCATGTTCGACGCCGCGCTGGCCTGACCCACACGCCGCAGCCGGCACGTCCCGCGGCGCCCGGCCGCTTCTCCGGCGGCACCGGCCGCTCCTCCGGCGGGAAAACGGGGTGTCGGGTCCGGCGGGGCGGGCTAGGGTCGCGCCATGAACGTCACCGGCCCCAGCACCACGGCGACCGCGCGAGCGACCAGCTCGCCGGGCGCCGCCGTCTGACCTTCTCCCCCTCCCACCGGCGACCGGAAACGGCCCGTCGGTGGTCCGCGGCACTCCCGCGCACCCGCTCCCGCGTCTCGCGACGACCGCACGGTCCGCTGTCCGGCGCCTCCTCGCCACGACGCGAAGGAGCCACCCCCGTGGACACCGAACACCTGCACGACACCCACGGTCTGCCCCGTGACCTGGTGGTGAGCCTGCTCCGGGAGTGAGGTCGCGCGCGGGGTCGGTTCAGCCCCGGGCGCGGCGGCGCGGCCCGCCGACGCGGCGGCGCGGACCGGAACGCTCCGGAGTCTCGCCGGAGGCGAACGGCGGTGCGCTGAAGCCGCCGGGAACGGCGACCGCGGGCGCGGGCGCCTGCCGCTCCGGCGGGGCGCCGGCCGGCGCGGCGCGCGGCAGGGACCGACTCATGATCCGGGTGTGCGGCGTCGACGCGGCGCAACTCGCGCAGACCTCCGCGAGCGCCCACACCTGCCCCACGGCCGGATCGTGCCGCAGCACCAGCACGATCCGGCCCGCGCAGTCGGCCGGGCTCTCCTCGTGCGCGGCGCACTGCTGCCGACGGCACTGGCAGGCGGCGTCGTCGTGCACGGTCGCGGCCTTGGCGTGCGCGTGCGCGTGCGCCTCGGCGAATCGGCGCAGCGCGGCGAGATCGCGGGAGCGGGGCGGCATGGCGCAGGCCGAGGAACAGGTCACCGACGCGGTCCGGTCGCCGTGACCGGTGAGGCGGACGGTCCAGGACCGCCCGGGACGCTGGGGCGATGGCATGTCAGGGGGCGCGTGATGCAAGGGGACGACGTCCTTGTCCGAGAGCGAGCCGACGGGGGAGGAAACGGGGGAATCAGAGGAGACGCGGGGGAGGGGGAGCGGAGGAGACGTGGGGGAGAGGGGGGAAATCGGTGGGGGTGTGCCGGACGCATGCAAGGTCTACCCATTGCGGAGGCTTCGGCAACACGGCCGCCGTGCCGCGCCGGGAAGCGGGCGGCCCCGCGCCGCCGCCCTACCGCCCGTGCCGTGGCCGGAAAGGCGGTCACGTGCGCCTCTCCGGCCACGGCACGGGCTTTCGGGGCACACCGCTAGAGGGGTGAATCGCCGGGACCGGGGGCGCGGACCGTGGCCAGCTCCGCGAGCCCGGAGACGTCGAGCACGGGCCGCAGCAGCGGGGTGGCGATGATCTCCAGCCGGTCCGCGTGGGCGAACAGCACGCTCAGCCCCGCGCTGTCCAGGTACTCCACCCCGGTGAGGTCCAGTACGAGCTGCCCAGACGCGCTGTCCAGCGCCTCGGTGAGCACGGTGGAGTTGCTCATGTCGATCTCGCCGGTGGCCGCCAACCGGGTCCTGCCGTCCGGATGGCGGCTGGGGGTGAGGGTGAGCGGGGTGGTCATCAGGCGATCCTCGTGTGCATGTCGACGGTGGTGCCGGTCGGGCCCGGGGTGATGGTGACGTGCTGCATCATCGCCCGCATCAAGGCGACGCCGCGGCCTCGGTGGGGGTTGGCCTCGGGGTGCGGCGTCTTCCACCGCCCGGTGTCCACGACGGTCAGGCGCAGCTCGCCGGAGAGCGTCTCGGCGCGCAGCAGGACGTGGTCGCCGGGAGCGTGGCTGTGGCCGTGCTCGACGGCGTTGGCGCAGGCCTCCCCGACGGCGATCAGGACGTTCTGCACGGTTCCGCGCGGCAGGCCGCACTGGCCGAGCCAGCTCCGCAGCGCCTTGCGGACCGGCGCGAGCTGCGACGACTCGGCGGGGAACGTCATCTCCAGCGGGGCGGGGTGACGGTACAGCAGCAGGGCGACGTCGTCGTCGTAGCCGCCGGCCGGGGCCATGCGGTCCATGACGTGGGCGGCGAGGTCGTCGATCGCGGTGTCCCGGCCGTCCTGCACGGCCGCCCCGGCCTCGTCGATCCCGGCGTCCAGGGGACGGCGGCGCCGTTCGACGAGACCGTCGGTGTAGAGCAGCAGCGTGGAGCGGGCGGGCATCACGCACGCCGCCTCGGGGCGCTCCCGTCCCGGCCGGACGGCCAGCGGCAGGGACCGCCCGTCCTCCAGGAGCCGGACGGCGCCGTCGAGGTGGGCGAGGATGCCCGGCGGGTGACCGGCGCTGGAGTAGACCAGACGGCCGGTCGCCGGGTCGAGGACGCCGCAGAAGACGGTGGTGCACAGGGCGCCGGGGACCCCGGCCGCGAACCGGTCCAGCGCCATCAGCGCCTGGGCGGGGCTGGGGTCCTGGAGGAGCAGGGCGCGGCAGGCGCTGCGCAGTTGCCCCATCACGGTGGCCGCCTCCAGGCCGTGGCCGACGCAGTCTCCGACGACGATGCCGATGCGGCCGTCGGGAAGCGTGATGGTGTCGTACCAGTCGCCGCCCACCTCCAGGGGCTGGGTGGCGGGCTCGTAGCGGACGGCGAACCCGTCGGGCAGGCTGGAGGGGCCGAGGATCGCGCGTTGCAGCGCGATGGCGGTCTCGCGCTGCTGGTCGATCTGGTGGGCCCGGGACAGCCCCTGTCCGAGGCGGCCGGCCAGCAGGGACAGCAGCAGCCGGTCCTCGCCGGTGAAGGGCTGGCGGTCGCCCAGGTCGATCCACAGGGCCAGCGGCCCGTCGGGGTGTTCGAGCAGGACTCCGGCGCCGGTGTGGTCGGCGACCGGGGACAGCGGGGACCGCTCGCGCAGCGCGGCGAGCGCCCGGCGGCGCTCGGCGGGCAGCTCCTGCCAGGACGTGCCGTCGGCGGCGGTCAGCGACGGCTCGGCCTGCCCGCCGCTGAAGACGGCCGCCACTGCGCTCCGGGCCCGCCAGAGCCTCTTCAGCTCGCCCAGGGCGGCGGACAGCGCTTCGGACAGGCTGCCGGCCTCGGTGAGACCGGCGCTCAGGGCCGCCAGGGCGCCGTCCCGCTGGACGGCGTAGTGCTCGGCGGTGACGTCGCGGAACGTGCCGACCGTCACCTTCCGCCCGCTGTCGGGGTCCTGGGCCTGGTTGAAGGTGGCGCTCACCCACAGCCGGCGCCCGTCGCGATGGTCGACGGGAACGGTGCAGAAGCCGTTCGACTCGCCCAGGAGCTGGTCGAACGCCTCGCTCATCTGCCGGTGCCCCTCCGGATCGGCCTCCGCGCTCGGCCACCAGGGGTGGATCGGCGCGTACGGCAGCTCGTCGGGCCCGTAGCCGAGGATGTCGGTGAACGCCGCGTTGATCTCGATGACGGCGCCCTGCTCGTCGCAGACGAAGAACGCCTCCTGGAGGGAGTCCACCAGGGCGGTGCGCCAGCGGGCGTGGTGGCCGCGCAGCCGGGCCAGTTCGACGTTGGCCCGCACCCGGGCGAGCAGCTCCGCCGCGGCGAACGGCTTGACGAGGTAGTCGTCCGCCCCCGCCTGAAGCCCCTCGATGGACGCCTCCTGCCCGGCCCTGGCGGACAGCAGCAGCACCGGCACGGACGCGGTGCGCGGATCGGCGCGCAGCGCCGCCACCAGTTGCAGGCCGTCCAGACCCGGCATCATCACATCGCTGACCACCAGGTCGGGGGCGTTCCCGCGGACGGCCCGCAGCGCCTCGTGGCCGTCCGTGACCGTCTCCACCTCGTAGCCGGCGCCGGTGAACAGGCGGGCGAGGTACTCGCGCATGTCGGCGTTGTCGTCGGCGACCAGCACCCGCGCTCGGGCGGACGGGTCCGCCGGGGGCGCGGTCGCGGCGCCCGCGGTGGGCTCCGCCAGGGTCGCCTGGACGGCGGCGCCGGCGGTGTCGGACGGCAGCCAGCGCATCGCCTCCTGCACGAACGGGTCGGCGGCGGTGGAGACGGTGCTGCCGGTCGCCGCCGCGGCCACCGAGTCCGGCGGCAGGTGGGCGGCGCCGTACGGCAGGCGGATGGTGAAGAGGGTGCCCCGGCCCTCGGCGCTGTCGGCGCGGATCGCGCCGCCGTGCAGGTCCACCAGTTCCCGTACCAGCGCGAGTCCGATGCCGCTGCCCTCGTTGGAGCGGGAGCGCGCGTTCTCGATGCGGTGGAACCGCTCGAACAGCCGGGGCAGTTCGGCCGGTGCGACGCCGATGCCGGTGTCCTCGACGGTGACCACCGCCTCCTCGCCCTCGTCCCGGACGCGGACGGCGATCGAGCCGTCGAAGGTGAACTTCAGCGCGTTGCTGAGCAGGTTGAGGACGACCTTCTCCCACATGCCGTGGTCCACGAACACCGGCCGCCCGAGCGGCGGGCAGTCGACCTGGAACCCGAGGCCGGCCTTGTCGATCGCGGAGCGGAAGACGCTGGCCAGCTCGCCGGTGACCGCCGCGAGGTCGACGGGCTCGTAGACGGCCTGCATGCGGCCGGCCTCGATGCGGGAGAAGTCCAGCAGGGTGTTGACCAGCTTGCCCAGCCGCAGCCCGTTGCGGTGGATGCGGTCGAGTTCCTCGGCCGCCGCCGGGTCCGACTCCGGCAGCCGGGACCTCAGTTCCTCCAGCGGCCCCATGATCAGCGTGAGCGGGGTGCGGAACTCGTGGCTGATGTTGGAGAAGAAGGCCGTCTTCGCCCGGTCCAGCTCGGCCAGTTCCTCAGCGCGCCGTTGCTGCGCCTGATAACTGCGGGCCGACGCGATGCCGGTGGCGAGGTGACCTGCGGTCAGCTCGACGAAGCCCCGGTAGGCGTCGTCCAGCGCCCGGTACCGGTTCAGACCGGCCACCAGGAACCCGTACGGGGTGTCTCCCTGCTGGAGCAGCGGGACCGCCAGGGCGCGCACCGGAGGTTCGTCCCAGGCCCCGGCCGGCAGATCGGCGAACGGGCCGCCGTCCAGCTCGACCAGGGCCGTCTCGGCCCGGCACAGCGCCTCCACCGGCCACACCGCGTCCGGATCACCGGCCGTCAGGGCGGGCGGGGCGGCCGGGTGGGGCGGCGCGATGCCGGTCGTCGCGGCCAGCCGGGCCGTGCCGTCGTCCTCCAGCAGGTACGTCAGCGTGAAGGGCAGATCGCGCGCGTTGCCGCTCAACTGCTGACCGGCGAAGGACAGCATCTCCTGCTCGGTGCGCACCACGCTCGGATCGGAGCCGAGGTCGCGCAGCGTGGCCATCCGGCGCTCGCCTATGACCCGCTCGGTGTCCTCGCTGACCACGCACAGCATGCCGACCACGCGCCCGTCGTCGTCGCGCAACGGGCTGTAGGAGAACGTGTGGTAGCTCTCCTCGGTGTAGCCGCTGCGCTCCAGGAACAGCAGCAGCGCCTCGTCCCAGGTCGCCTCACCGCTGCTGAGCACGGTGTCGATGCGGGGTCCGGCCTCGTCCCAGACCTCCCCCCACACCTCGCTCGCCGGCCGGCCCAGCGCCCAGGGGTACTTCCCGCCCAGACTGTCGCGCCGGTAGGCGGCGTTGCAGAAGAACGTCAGCTCCGGCCCCCACGCCATCCACATCGGGAACCGCGAGGACAGCAGGATGCTCACCGCGGTCTGAAGGCTCTGCGGCCACCGGGCGGGCGGCCCCAGCGGCGTCGACGACCAGTCCACCGCCGCGAGGTCCCGGCCGACCTCGCGGTCGGCCGCGAACACGTCCTCCGCCGCCGCCGGCGGCCGGCGTCCGTCGTCTTCAGGCCGCGCCACGCCCCACCCCTTCCTTCGGGTTCCTTCGGATCCGTCGATCTCTACATCCCTGCCGCGTCTGCCCGCCGTCCCACGGGCCGACGCCTTCCGCGACCGCGTGCCACCCGGGAGAGGCGCAACGGCCGTCGCCCCGGGCCGGAAGGCCGTCTCCGGGGCCGTGGAGACCGCGGCTCGGCGGTCGAGGCGCCCGGCGAGATCCCCGTCCGCGCGGTGCGGCTCGGGCTCCCCTGCCGGGAAAGTCCCGCCGGTGCGACGAGAGAGCCACGCGACTTCGTAGGATAGGGCAGGGAACCAGGTACGCGACCGGTCCGACGTGACGGCAGCCCATACGGCACGTCGAGACGCCGGCCGCCGCCTCCATCGCCTCATCCGCCGGACAGGAACCACGGTGACCGATACAGACCGCGCCCTCACCATCACCCAGCAGGACCACGCGACCGGCATCGTCGTGTTGAGCGTCACAGGCGAACTCGACCATCACACCGGCCCGTGCCTGGAGCAGGCCCTCCTCCACGTCGCGTTCGACGCCCGGACCGGCGTCGTCCTCGACCTGTCGGGCCTCGACTACTGCGACTCCACGGGCCTGACGCTGATCATCAAGGCCCATCACCGGGCCGAGGCGGCTCAGTGCCCGTTCGTCGTCGCCGGACCCAACGGCGACCTGACACGCGTCTTCGAGGTCACGGGCCTCGACCAGTTCCTCACCGTACGCGCCGACACCGGGCAGGCCGTCGCCGCCCTGGGCGGTTAGCCGCCTCCGGCGCCTTCCGGCGCTGAAGGGGACGGCGGGAGGCTCCGGGGGAGGCGCGGGGGCACAGGCCCCGGGGCGGTCCGGATCGGGGCGCCGGCCGCGGTGAGCGGGGCGGTGCGGTGCGCGGCGAGGAAGTGCGGGCGCCGCCGCGTCGCGTGCCGACCGCGCGGGTACTGGGGCAGCGCGGCGGGCGCGACAGGCGGTCGGCGGCTGTCGGCCGACGGTCGCTGTCGACGGTCGCGGTCGGCGGCACACGCGCGCACGAACAGCGAGGGAGCAGGACCATGAGACGCACCGGTCCGCGCCCGGAGCAAGGTCCGGGCGCCCGCCTGCGGCAGATCGCCGAGGAGGTCTTCGGCTGGGACGCGCTGCTTCCGGAGCAGCTCACGGCCATGGAATGGGTGCTCCAGGGGGAGGACGCGCTCGTCGTCATGCCGACCGGGTCCGGCAAGTCGGCCGTCTACCAGGTGCCGGCCTTCCTGCTGTCCGGCCCGGTCGTGGTGGTGTCCCCGCTGCTGGCCCTCCAGCGGGACCAGATCGCCGGTCTGCCGCAGGACGACCGCGTCCCCGGGGCGGTGGCGGTCAACTCCGACCTCGGCGCGGCCGGGACGCAGGCCGCCTGGGAGGCCGTGCGCCGCGGCGAGGCCCGCCTCGTGTACCTGTCGCCGGAGCAGATGGCCAAGGACGAGGCAGTGGAGCGGCTGGCCGCGGCGCGCCCCGCCCTGTTCGCGGTGGACGAGGCGCAGTGCGTGTCCTCGTGGGGCCATGACTTCCGCCCCGACTACCTCCGCCTGGAGCAGGCCGTGCGCCGCATGGGCCGGCCGCCGGTGCTCGCCCTCACCGCGACCGCAGCTCCGCCCGTCCGCCGGGAGATCGCGGAGCGACTGGGCATGCGCCGGCCGCACCTGATGGTGACCGGCTTCGACCGGCCCAACATCAGACTGGAGGCCCGCCGCTTCCTAGACGACGACGACCGGCGCCGAGCCGTGGTCGAGCGGGCCGCCGCCGAGCCCAAGCCGGGCATCGTCTACGCCGCGACCCGCAAGGACAGCGAGCACTACGCCGAGGAGCTGGCCGCGCTGGGCCTGGCCGCCGAGAGCTACCACGCCGGTCTGCGGGCCGCCGAACGCGCCCGGATCCACGACGCGTTCCTGTCCGGCGCGGCCGACGTCGTGGTGGCGACCTCGGCGTTCGGCATGGGGATCGACAAGGAGGACGTGCGGTTCGTGCTGCACGCCTCGCTGCCGGGCTCCGTGGACGCCTACTACCAGGAGATCGGCCGCTGCGGCAGGGACGGCCGCCCGGCTCTCGCCGTCCTGCACTACCGGCCGGAGGACACGGGCATGCAGACCTACTTCGCCGGCCGCGCCCCGAGCCGCGACACCCTCTCCCAGGTGGCCCACGCCGTCTGCGGCCACCGCGGGGACCCCGCCGACCTTGAAGACCTGCGCCAGGAGACAGGCCTGTCCAGGAACCGCGTCACCGCGGCGGTCAACCTGCTGGAGGAAGCCGACGCCGTCGCCACGGGCCGGCGCGGCGAGGTCCGCCCCGCCCCCGGCGTGCCCCCGGGCCAGGCGGCGGAGCGGGCCGCGCGGGCCGCGCAGGCGCACCGCAGGACCGACCGGTCCCGGGTCGAGATGGCGCGGGCCTTCGCCGAGACGACCGGGTGCCGGAGGCACTTCCTGCTCGGCTACTTCGGAGAGGAGTACGCGCCGCCCTGCGGGAACTGCGACGCGTGCGACCGGGCCGTGGGCGAGGACGGAGCGGCGACCGGGCCCGGGGAACGCCCCGCGCACCCCTCGGCGTCCCGCTATCCGGTCGGCGCCGAAGTCCGGCACGAGCGGTGGGGCGAGGGCGTCGTGCTGAGCGGCGACCAAGACCGCATCACCGTGCTGTTCGACCAAGCCGGCTACCACACGCTGTCCTTGGAGGCGCTGACCGCCCGGGAGGGCCTGCTCACGGTGAGGCGCAGACCGGGGGAGGACCCGTCCGGCGGGGAGGCCGAGGGGTGAGGCGAGGGCTGGACCGCCCGGAAGGAAATCGTCGCCTCTCGTGCGGTAGATCCTCCCGTCCGGTCACTGCGGTGAACGGCAAGGGAAAGCAGTGCCAGCGTGCGGGTATCGACCGCGGCGCCGCCGACGTACTCGAGTACTGCGAGAGGGAGGGCATCGGCTTCATCCCCTGGGCGCCGGTGGCCCAGGGAGAACTCGCCGCGCCGGGCGAACTCCTCGACCGCATCGCCTCCGCGCACGACGCCGCCCCCTCCCAGGTCGCCTGGCCTGGCTGCTCGCGCGTGCCGACGTCATCCTCCCCATCCCCGGTACCTCGAAGGTCGCGCATCTGGAGAGCGACGTCGCCGCGGCGGCCCTGCGGTTGACCGCGCAGGAGGTCGGACAGCTCGACCCTTCCCCGCTCGGGGACGCAGGCCGCTTGGCCGAGAGGCGATCAGAACGACGAGGACTGCATCATGGTGGGGGAGTGGAAGACCGAGGCTCCGCTGCCCGCACACCCCGGACCGGAGCGGAGGAATGGCGCCATGTCCAACGGTGACCTTCTGATGCGTGTCGACAGCGACGGACGGGTGGTCGAGTGGTTGCCGGCGGCGCAGGAGGCGTTCGGCCTGTCCGCGCGGGAGGCGGTCGGCAGGTTCCTGCGCGAGATCCTGCGGGCGGTCGGTGACCGGGAGGGATCCCGGGCGCGAGCCCCGACCGCGGACTCGATGACCGCGAAGCCCGTGCTCAGCGGCTCGGCGGTGATCTGGGAGGTGCGGGGTGTCGCGGCGGATCCTGTGACGTCCGCGCGGGCACGCGACCTCGCGATGGTGTCGGATCTGTTCACCCACGCCCCGATGGTCCTGCACGTCCTGGACAGTCGACTGCACGTCATGCAACTCCAGGACTCACCGGGCGGAGCGCAGCGGACCGCGACCTGTCCTCTGCCGGGTCGGCCGTTTCCCGAGGCCGTCGGACTGAGGGATCCCGGGGCGGAGGAGGCGGTGGCACGCCGCGTGCTGGAGACGGGCGAACCCGAGCTCAACCGCGTGGTGCGATCCGAGAGGGGCCGCCGCAAGGGCAGGCGCCGTTTCTACTCGGTCTCCTATGTGCGGATGGAGGGCGAGCGCGGCGAGGTGCTGGGGCTGGTCGCCTCGGCGCTGGACGTCACCGACCGCGAGCGGGCGCTCCAGCGCGTCCAGGTCATCGCGGACGTCCGCCGACGCGTCAGCGAACGGCTGGAGATCATGTCGGCCTGCCGGGAACTGGTGGAAGCCATCGTGCCGGCGTTCGCGGGCCTCATGGTGGTCGAGGTCGTGGAGGACGTCATACGGGGCGAGGAGCCGCCGCTGGCCCCCATGGGCCAGGACGTGCCGCTGCGGCGGACCGCGTTCAAAGGGCCGGTGGCGGCGTACCCGGTGGGCGACGTCCGGCCACTGCCCGACGGCACCCCCTTCTCCCGTGTGCTGGCGGACCTGAGACCGCGGCTCGTCGCCGTACAGGAGGACAGCGTGTGGCTGTCGGCCGATCCGTGCCGGGGTGAGGCCATCCGGCATGCCGGGGGGCGTTCCCTGATCGTCGCGCCGCTGGCCCTGCGCGGACAGGCCCTGGGAGTCGCCAGTTTCTACCGACTCGCGGGCCAGGAGCCGTTCGACGAGGACGACGTGTCCCTCACCTCCGACGTGTGCGCGCACGCCGCGGTGTGCATCGACAACGCCCGGCGCTACACCAGGGAACGCACCATCGCGTCGACGGTGAAGCGCAGGCTCCTGCCGCAGAAGCCCGCGGCGCCGTCCACCGTGGAATGCGCCCCCCTGCACATCCCCGGATCGGGGGGAGGAGCGTGGTTCGACGTGATCGAGCTGTCCGGGGCGCGTACCGCCCTGGTGCTCGGCGACGTCGGAGGCAGTGACCTCTCCACCGCGACGGCCATGGGGCAGTTGCGCATCGTCATCCACTCGCTGGCCGGACTGGACCTGGAGCCGGACGAGCTGATGTCGCAACTGCACGAGAGCGCGAAGCGCCTGGCCGCGGAACGCGCCGCTCTGCTGGCGGCCGACCCGCTGAACCGCGAGCCACTCGTCGCGGGCTGCCTGATCGCCGTCTACGACGCGGTCGACCAGACGTGCACCTTCGTCCGCTGCGGAGTGCCCGACCCTTACGCCTTCCTGCCCGACGGCAGGTCGTCCCTCCTGTCCATCCCCTCGGGGCCCGAGCTGGCCGGCCCGGAGAGCGCCCTGTTCGCCGCGACCAGCGTCCCCCTGCCGGCGGGAAGCATCTTGGTGATCGGCAACGAGGACCTGCTCACCTCGTCCGAGCGACTGTGCTCCCTGGTGCGCGAGGGCGCGGACAAGACGCTGGAGGAGGTCAGCGACTCCCTCGCCTACGCACTCGGCCGCGACGACGAGGAGGAGAGACTCCTCCTGCTGGTGCGCACGAAACCGCTCCCCGCCGAGCAGGTGCTCACCATGCCGCTGCCCCCGTCACCGTGTGCCGCGTCGCTGGCGCGCCAGGCCACGCTGGGGCAGCTCGAGAAGTGGAACGTCGGTGAGGAGGCGGCGTTCACCGCGGAGCTGATCGTCAGCGAGCTCGTCGGGAACGCGGTCCTCTACGGAGCCCCGCCCCTCCGGCTGCGTCTCATCATGGACCGGGACCTGACCTACGAGGTCAGCGACGGCGCCGACAGCGCCCCGCACCTGAAGCACGCCCGCCCGGTCGACGAGACCGGGCGCGGACTGTTCATCATCGCCAATGTGGCGGACAACTGGGGCACGCGGTACCACGACGAGGGAAAGACCGTCTGGGCCGAACAGTCCGCGGACGCCCTGCGGGAATGAGCCCGCGGGGAGTCCGCCTCGTGACCCTTCGCCTCCTGGCGCCTCGCGCTGGACGCCCCCGCCCACAAAACATCAGCGGCGGCATGAGCGGGCGCGGCGGAATTCCGCTGCCTTGCGTCGTGAATGCGAACACGCAAAGTCGTCGGGCGAGTACGCGACGTCCTGAAGGTCAATGAGTACGCGACGTCCTAAAGGTCAATGAGTACGCGACGTCCTAAAGGTCAATGAGGTGGAGTCCACGGCGGATCCAGGTGCCGCCGTATCCCGCCGGTGCTACGGTCGTGGATAGCCGCTTTCGGTCGAAAAGCCCCGTGTGCCGCTCAAGTCACGTGCACCGCTCACGTTCTGCGGTGTGAACGAGTGTCAGCGGGCGAACGACGTGCGGCTGTCTGAATTCTTTGAAGCGAGTGATTCCCGTCGAGTGGGCAATTCGGAGCACTCCATGGCGAAACAGCAGCCGGCTGAGCAGCGGACATGGGACAAGCGTCGTCAAGCCAAGCGAGAGCGGCTCACAGGGGCCGGGCGATACGTCGACGGCAAAGTCGTCAAGCACGACTCTCTCGTGCGGGTGTTGGAGACGGTCATCCGCCCCGGCGACAAGGTCGCGCTCGAGGGCGACAACCAGAAGCAGGCCGACTTCCTCTCGCGCTCGCTCGCTCAATGCGATCCCGGAACCCTCCACGATCTCCACATGCTGATCGGCTCCGTGTCGCGCAGCGAACACCTGGACCTCTTCGAGGAGGGAATCGCCTCCAAACTCGATCTCGCGTACGCGGGTCCGCAGAGCGTGCGCATCGCACAACTCGTCGGCGACGGAACCGTGTCGATCGGCGCGATCCACACGTACGTCGAGTTGTACGCCCGCATGGTGGTCGACCTCCTCCCCGACGTGGCCCTGCTGTGCGCGAGCGCGGCGGACGAGGACGGCAACCTCTACACCGGGGCCAACACGGAGGACACGCCCACCATCGCCGAGGCGGCGGCCTTCCACGACGGAATCGTCCTCGTCCAAGCCGACCAGATCGTGGGCGCCGACGACCTGCCCAGAGTCGACGTCCCCGGCGACTGGGTGGACCTGGTCGTCGAGGCGGACCGGCCCTTCTACATCGAGCCGCTCTTCACACGCGACCCCCAGGGCATCACCGAACTGCAGATCCTCCAGGCCATGCTGGCGCTGCGCGGGATCTACGAACGCCACCAGGTCGTCTCGCTGAACCACGGCGTCGGGTTCAGCACCGCGGCGATCGAACTGATCCTGCCGACCTACGGCGAGAAGCTGGGACTCAAGGGCAGGATCTGCCGCAACTGGACGCTGAACCCGCACCCCACGCTGATCCCGGCGGTGGAGTCGGGCTGGGTCGAGACGGTCCACAGCTTCGGCGGCGAGTCCGGGATGAACGAGTACGTGGCCGCGCGGCCCGACGTGTACTTCGACGGGCGGGACGGCTCGTTGCGCTCCAACCGGGTGCTGTGCCAGCTCGCCGGGCAGTACGCCATCGACATGTTCGTGGGCTCCACGCTCCAGATGGACGGCGAGGGCAACTCGTCGACGGTCACCGAGGGACGGCTGTCGGGGTTCGGCGGCGCGCCGAACATGGGCCACGACCCGCACGGACGGCGGCACTCGACCCCGGCGTGGC
Source organism: Streptomyces sp. NPDC046985 (assembly GCF_040644415.1). Taxonomy (NCBI): domain Bacteria; kingdom Bacillati; phylum Actinomycetota; class Actinomycetes; order Kitasatosporales; family Streptomycetaceae; genus Streptomyces; species Streptomyces sp. NPDC046985. Next base: position 154,300 of record NZ_JBEYWK010000011.1, on the reverse strand, counting down.
TCGACCTGCACTACGGAGAGGGCGCCGCCATGCGCGGCCGCAAACTGGTCGTGCAGATCGTGGAGACCTTCCAGTCCAGCGGCACTCCGACCTTCGTCGAGTCGCTCGACGCCATCGAGGTGGCGAAGAACTCCGGCATGCCGCTGCCGCCGGTGATGATCTACGGCGACGACATCAGCCACGTGGTCACCGAAGAGGGCGTCGCCTACCTCTACAAGGCCGATTCACTGGAGGACCGCAAGGCCGCCCTAGCCGCGATCGCGGGCGTCACCCCTCTGGGGCGCGGCGCCGACCCGAAGGAGCTGGAACGGCTGCGCCGCGACGGATTGGTGGCGCTCCCCGCCGACCTGAAGGTCGACACCGCACTGGCCAACCGGTCGCTGCTGGCCGCGCGCAGCATCGGTGACCTCGTCGCATGGTCGGGGGGCCTGTACGAGCCGCCGGCGAAGTTCCGCAACTGGTGAGCGGAGAGCCGATGACCACCACCGTCACCGCCACGTCGACAGCGCGGCCTGCCGAGGCCGCGCTCACGGTCCCCTCGCGTGTCCTCGGGGAGCACGCCGCCGGGGCGCTGCGCGCCGAAGCCCTGCTGACGCCCAAACCCGGACTGGTGGACGGACGGGGCTCGGGCGCGCACGACGACATGACCCTCGCGGCGCTGCTGCTCTCCGCCGACGCCCTCGCCCTGCCGATCGCCCGTTGCGCCGAGGCGGGCGCCGCCCTGCCGCTCGGCTGCGACCTGCGGGCCGCCATCGGCGCCGTCGGGCGGGCGGGCGAGCAGCGGATGATGGCCGCCGCCGGCGGGGTGAACACCCACCGGGGGGCGCTCTGGGCGCTCGGCCTCCTCGCCGCCGGGCTGGCCGCAACCGGCACCGCGACCGGGGCCGGGCGCTTCGCGGCCCGCCTCGCGTCCCTCGCCGACCCGGCGCCCGAAGCCGCCCGGCGGCTGTCCCACGGCGCGCGTGCGCGTCTGCGCTACGGCGCTTCGGGCGCCCGGGGAGAGGCCCGGCGCGGATTTCCCCACGTCACACGTGTCGCGTTGCCCGCCCTGCGTGCCGCGCGACAGGCCGGACACCGCGAGGACGTCGCCCGCACCGACGCTCTGCTGGCCTCCATGGCGACGCTTGAGGACACCTGTCTGCTGCACCGGGCCGGTCGTGAGGGCCTCCACGCCGTCCGGCGCGGGGCCGCGGCGGTCCTCCGGGCCGGCGGATCGGGCGACGACCGGGGCCGCGGGCTCCTGGACGACCTCGACCGCCTGTGCCGTGCGCGGCGCCTGTCCCCCGGGGGCAGCGGAGACGTCCTGGCGGCAGCCCTCTTCCTGGACTCGGCCACTACTGCGGGCTGGAGAAACTGACATGCGCACCCTGACATACGAGTTCGCCGCCTCGACCCGTCCGTCCCACCGCGCCCATGTCGGCGTCGTCGGCTCCGGCGACCTCGAAGTGCTCCTCGAACCCGACGGCGAGACCGGCACTCCCGGACACGCCCGGGTACGGGTGCGCACCAGCGTCGAGGGCTTCGACGAGGTGTGGCAGGCGACGCTGGAGCGGTTCTTCGCCCGTGTGCCCGTGCTGGGCTCCTGGGAGCTCAACGACTCGGCCGCCACACCGGCCCTCGTCACCCTGCGACTCCAACAGGCGGCCGCGGCCGCCGGGGCGGTCGACGCCGCCCAGGAAGACGCGACCGGTGTGCCGGAGTACCCGACCGGTGCGCGCAAGGACACGAACGGTGGGGAGAAGGCGCCATGACAGCCACCAGGGGAACCGCCTCCGCCGACACGGCGCGCGCCCTCGGAGCGACCGCCGACGGCAGGACCGTCGACTGGCAGCAGGTGCTGCACCGCAGCAGCTTCCTCGAACTCGACGCCCTCGGCCGGGCCACCGCACTCCTCGACACGGGCACGCCCCGGGTCCTGTGCGGACCGTTCGAGCGCCTCGAATCCCCGTGGCTGGCGCCGCAGGACGTGACACCGCAGTCCGACGACGGCGTGGTGATCGTCCGCGGCGCCGTCGACGGCGTCCAGGTCGTGGTCATCTCCCTCGAGCAGCGCTTCCAGGGCGGCGGCATCGGTGAGGTGTCCGGCGCCAAGATCTCGCAGGCACTCCGGCTCGCCGCCGCCGAAAGCCGCTCGGGCACGCCGATCCCCGCCGTGCTGCTGCTGGAGACCGGGGGCGTCCGGCTCCAGGAGGCCAATCTGGGACTCAACGCGGTCGCCGAGGTCTGCTCGGCGCTGCTGGAACTGCGCCCCCTCGCCCCCGTCGTCGGCGTCGTCGCGGGGACGGTGGGATCGTTCGGCGGCGTCAGCATCGCCACCGGCCTGTGCACCCACGTCATCGTCACTCCCGAGGCCAGGATCGGTCTCAACGGCGCCTCCGTCATCGAACAGGAGGCGGGCGTCGAGGAGTTCGACTCGTCGGACCGCGCACTGATCTGGGCCGTCGACGGCGGCGAACAGCGCCGCCGCACCGGTCTCGCGGACGCGCTCGAGGTCGACGACACCACCGCGCTGCGTGACGCCGTCAGCCGGGCCGTCAGCGCCGGCCCGCTGGAACCGGGCACGCACCGCAGCGAGCGACTCGACGTGCTCCAGGCCCGGCTGGCCGCCATCGACCCGTGCGACCCCCCGCAGCCGTCCCGGCTGGAGGAGATGTGGGGCGACGCGTACACCGCGCCGGACGCGCCGCCCGCCCCCCGGCGCCACGAACGCGACGACGAGCCGCGCTCGGGGGCGGCGCGGTCCGCGGCCCTGAAGCCCAGCGAACGAGGACGCAGGTGGATCACCGCACTCGCTCGCGGTTCCACTCCGCGGCCGGTCATCGACTCGGTGCTGCGGGCCGACGCGGACGGCATCACCTACCTGGCCGTCGTCCCCGACCCGCACAACCCGTTCTACCGGGCCCGGCAGGGGCAGGTGGGTCTGACCGAGTGCGCCGCACTGGCCGCGACCATGCGCGACATCATGGAGGAGGACGCCGACCGCGACGAGCGCCGCGCGATCGTCGCCGTGGTGGACCTGCCCAGCCAGGCCTACGGCCGGATCGAGGAGATGGCGGGGCTGCACCAGGCCATCGCCACGGCGGTGGACGCCACCGAGGCCGCCCGTGTCGCCGGACACCCCCTCGTCTCCGTCGTCGTCGGCCAGGCGCTCTCCGGCGGATTCCTCACCCACGGGCTCCAGGCGTCCCGGATCCTCGCCCTGAACGACGACGGCGTGCAGATCCACGCCATGCACAAGCAGGCCGCGGCGAAGATCACCCGGCGCACCGTGCAGCAGCTCGACGAACTCGCCGAGAAGGTGCCCCCATTGTCCTACGACGTCAAGGACTGGGCCACGCTCGGCATGTGCGACGGCCTCCTCGACGTCGACGACGCCGACGAGCCGACAGACGCCGACGTCGACACCGTGACCCGCGCCGTCGAAGACGCCGTCGCCCAGGCCCGGTCGGGCCCCCGCGACCTGTCCCACCGCCTCGACAACCCGGCCGCGAAGAAGAACCGCAAGGCGTCCAGAGCGGTCCGTGACACCCTCGCCGGGCAGTGGAACGAGCACTGATGCCCACGGACCCCCTCCGCCCGCACGACCTGCTACGGCTGAGCCGCCCCCGCGCCCTGCTCACCGGCGCGGACCCCGCCTGGGTCGGCGCCGCGCTCGCCGCCGCGCCCTGGGCGGTGGTGCGCCGCCGCCGCGCGGCGCCGGGACACGTCGCCGTGGGCGTACGGGGCGCCCGGCGATCCGAGCGCCACGCGGCGTCCACGCCCGTCGTGAACGTCGCCGACACCGTGCGCCCCGAAGACCTCTGCCGCCTGGCGGACACCCTGGAGCCGCGGACGCCGGCGCTGTCCGCGCTGCGCCGCGTGGCGCCCGTGCTGGACGGCCTCGGCTGCCCCTGGGGGCCGACGGGAGGCGTCGGCTTCGAACTCGCCACCGGGCTGGCGGTGACCACACGGGACAGCGACCTGGACCTCGTCCTGCGTCCCCGCACACCGCCGACGCCGGCCTGGGCGGCCGACGTGGCCGAGCGGCTCTCCAGCCCCGCCGTGCGCGTCGACTGCCTGCTGGAGACCGCCGCAGGAGCGGTGGCCCTCGCGGAACTCGCCGCCGCACCGGACCACCTGGCCCTGCGCACCGACCAGGGCCCCCGGCTGGCGCCCCTCGCGGAGGTGGCCGGGTGAGCATCGCACTCCTCTTCCCCGGGCAGGGCTCCCAGCACCCCGGCATGCTGCGGGACCTGCCCGACACGCCGGCCGCCGCTCGGGCCCGCTCCGAAGCCGCCGACACCCTCGGCTCCTTCGACGACGTCCCGGACCGACTCGACACCGCGGACGCGCTCCGCTCCACCACCAACACCCAGCTCGCCCTGCTCGTCGCGGGAGCGGTCACCGCGCGCGCCCTCATCGACGACCACCGCCTGCCGGTGGCGACGGTCGCGGGACACTCCGTCGGCGCCTTCCCGGCCGCGGTCGCCGCGGGCGTCCTCGGCCTCGCCGACGCCCTGCGCGCCGTCCGGACCCGAGGCCGGCGGATGGAGCGGGCCTGCGCCGACGCCGCATGGGGCATGGCCGCGCTGCGCGGGTTGGGCGCCGCCGCCGCCCGTCGACTCCTGGACTCGGTGGCCACCGAGTCCGACCCGGTGTGGATCGCGAACATCAACGCGGCCGACCAGATCGTGGTCAGCGGAACGCGCACGGCCCTGGACCGCCTCCGTGAGCAGGCGCCGGCCGCGGGCGCCACCGACATGACCGTCCTGGACGTCTCGGTCGCCTCCCACTGCCCGCTCCAGGACCCGACCGCGGACGCCGTCGCCGCGGTCCTCGCCCGGGTCGGCGTCGGCGCCCAGGAACGCGCCTACCTGGCCAACACCACGGGACGCAGAATCCTGCGCGACCCGGCGAAAGTGATCGCCGACCTCGCCCAAGCCGTCCGCCAACCGGTGCGGTGGTACGACGCCGCCCGTCTCATGCCCGAACTCGGCGTCACCGCCACCGTCCACGTCCCGCCCGGCCACGTCCTCACCGCACTGGTGTCCCGGGAGAACCCCGACGCGACACACGTCGCGATCGACGACATCGGACTGGCCGCCGCCGTGCGACGAGCCGAGCGAGGCGAGCGGCGGGCGTCCGACCAGCCTGGGAGGCAGCCGTGAACCCGACCACCCCCGACGGCGCCACCGCGGGTCCGCGGCCCGCGCCGGGCGCCCAGCCGCAGATCCGGGTGACCATGCGGCCGATCGGCACCGCCCTGCCGCTGGGCTACCTCGCCTTCGCCCTCGGCATGATCATGCTGTCCGGAGACGCCCTCGGCTGGTTCAAGGGCGAGGAGATCCTGCTCGGCCTGGTGCTCGCCGCCTACGTCTTCCCCCTACAACTGGTGGCCACGGTCATGGTCTTCCTGGGCCGGGACAGTGCGAGCGCCACCATCCTGGGACTGTTCACCACGAGTTGGCTCGCGCTCGGGCTGCTCGACGTCTTCAAACAGCCGGGGTCCCTGCCCACGGTGCAGGGCGTCTTCTCCCTCGCCTTCGGCGTCGCCGTTCTGGGCCTCGCCGTCGTGGCGTCGCTCGCGAAACCGCTGTTCGCCGTGGTCCTCGTCCTGTGCTCGGCCCGCGCCGTGGTCGACGGGGTGTTCATACTCACCGACGTCCCCGCGGTGGCGTTCGCCACCGGGTGCATCGCCCTGGCGACGACCGCGGGCGCCGCCTACCTGGGCTTCTCCCTGCTGATCGAGAACGCGTGGCCCCGGGCCGTGCTGCCCACCTTCCGCCGCAAGGCGGCCGCCGGCGCCCTGGAGGGCGACATCACCGCGGCACGCGCCGGGATCCTCGCGGAGCCCGGCGTCAGAGACCAGTTGTGACGCCGGGCCGCGCACCGCGGGAAGACTCCCCGTTCCTCACGATCGACCGAGGATCGGAAGGTCACTCCCCAAAGCCCCGGCGATCCCGGCGGCGCCGCTCACGCCCCCGTCGCTTCTCCGGCCTCACGGGCGATCCGGTCGAACTGGGCGCCCATGGCCTCGGAGAGGGCCATCGCGGCGGACAGCGGGCGGACCATGACGGTGAAGTCGTCGATCCGGCCCTCCTCGTCGAAGTGCAGGAAGTCGCAGCCCTGGATCCGCTTGCCGCCGACGGTCGCGGTGAACACGAAGGCGTGGTCGCGGCCGTCGGGGTTCGCGATCTCGCGGACGTACGCGAAGTCCTCGAAGACGCGCAGCACGCCGCGCAGGATGGCGGCGGTGATCGCCTTGCCCTCGTACGGCTTGAACGCCACGGGACTGGTGAAGACGACGTCCTCGGCCAGCAGCGCCTCAAGGGCCGCCTCGTCCCGGTCCTCGACGGCCTTGCGGAACGCGTGCATCGAAGCTCCCTAGTAAATTAATTGAGTAGGTGCACCGGAGCGTAAGCCGCGGCGCGCAGGGTGTCCACCCTGGCCGCCCCTCTCCAGCCCGCCCCCTCGGCCACCGGATAAGGTCGGCTGATGGCGTTGCGCGACGCGGTGATGGCCGCTCTGCTGGAGGGCGAGGCGTCCGGCTACGACCTCGCCAAGGGCTTCGACGCGTCCGTCGCCAACTTCTGGACCGCCACGCCCCAGCAGCTCTACCGGGAGCTGGAGCGCATGGAGGGCGAGGGGCTGATCTCCGCCCGGGTCGTCGTGCAGGAGCGCCGGCCCAACAAGCGGCTGTTCTCGCTCACCGAAGCCGGGATGGCGGCCGTGCGCGACTACGTCGCCGGGCCCCCGGGCAGACCCCCGGCCATCCGGGACGAGCTGCTGGTCAGGGTCCAGTGCGTCGACGTCGGCGACGCCGAGGCCGTGCGCGCGGCGATCACCGAGCGCAGGGAGCGCGCCGAGACCAAGCTCGCGCGCTACGAGCGGCTGCGCGAACGCCTCCTGGACGGGCGCACGGAGGACGAGTACTGCGCGCAGGCCGAGCGGATCGGACCGTATCTCACCCTGCTGCGCGGCCTGTCCTTCGAACGCGAGGACATCCGGTGGTGCGAGATCGCGCTCAGCCGACTGGAGCGACGCGCGCAGAAGACCGGGTCGGGGCCCGCCCGCGCGACGCCCTGACCCCGGTCTCCGGGCCCACCCGGCGCGTGGGGCGGCGGCGGGGCGTGCAAGAGAGCGCGAGGCATGAGCCTGTGGGCCGTGAGAGCGCGGGGCATGCGCGCGCGGGACAATGGAGTGCGCGCGGCGGCCAGCGGCGCGGAACCCCGTCGATCCCCAGCCCCGCCCGGACAGAACCGCCCGCACCCTTCGGAAGACGCATGCCCCCTCCCCGCGACGGCTCCGGCCCGCACCAGGACAGCCTGTTTCCGATCGCTGACCTGCTCCCCGAGGCCGGACCCCGGCCCGAAGCACCCTCCGGCGCCGCGCCTTTGCCCGACGAACCCGCCGCGCCCGCGGACGCCCGCGCCGCCGGCTCCCGGGCGACCGGCTCCGCGGCGAGCGGCGACCCGGCCGCGGCGCGGCTGCTCGACGTCCGGGAGATCCACGCGGAGCCCGCGGCGATGGTCTCGCCGCGCGGCCGGCAGATCCTGGCCCGGTTCCCGGCGGCCCGGCTGATCGAGGTGGACTCCCACTGGCGCATCCCGCACCTGCACGGCAACGAGGGCAACGTCGACCGGTGGGTGCGCGTGAAGTCCGAGACGCTGGTCCTGGGCGTGCGCAAGACGCTCAGCACCCGGCCCAACGGCCGCTCCGCCGACTGGATCGCCCCCGGCGCGTCCAACGGCTGCGCCATGGCCTGCGCCTACTGCTACGTCCCGCGCCGCAAGGGGTACGCCAACCCGATCACCGTCTTCACCAACATCGACCGCATCGTCGCCCACATCGGGGACCACGTCGCCCGCCAGGGAACCAAGCCCGAGCCCAACCAGTGCGACCCCACCGCCTGGGTCTACGACGTCGGAGAGAACGGCGACTGCTCGGTCGACGCCCTGATCTGCGACAACACCGCGGACCTGATCCGTGCCTTCCGCTCCTGGCCGACCGCAAAGGCCAGCTTCGCCACCAAGTTCGTCAACCGCGACCTGCTCGACCTGGACCCCCGTGGCCGTACCCGTATCCGCTTCTCGGTCATGCCGCCGCAGGACTCCCGGCTGCTGGACATCCGTTCCAGCCCGGTGCCCGAACGGATCGCCGCCGCCGCGGACTTCCTGGAGGCCGGGTACGAGGTGCACTTCAACCTGTCGCCGGTGGTGCTGCGGCCCGGCTGGGAGGCGGACTGGGCCGAGTTGCTGCACTGCTTGGACGACGTGCTGCCGCGGGCGGTGAAGGCGCAGGCCGCCGCCGAGGTCATCCTGCTGACCCACAACCGCGACCTGCACGAGGTCAACCTCGGCTGGCACCCGCGAGCGGAGGAGGTGCTGTGGCGACCGGAACTCCAGCAGGACAAGCGGTCGCAGAACGGCGACCGCAACGTCCGCTACCGCAACGAGATCAAGGCTTCCGCCGTACGCCGGCTGCGGGAGACGGCGGCGGCCCACGCCCCCTGGCTCACCCTCCGATACGCCTTCTGAGAGCGAAGGCCCTGAGAACGGAGGCCGCCTCCCGTCTTTGGCCGCCCCCCCCGGTCTCCGGCCGCCGCCCCCGTCTCCGGCCGCCGTCTTCCGTCCCCAGCCACGCGCGAGCCCGCGGCGCCGCGGGCCGTCCTCGGAGTGCGGGACGGCCGCGGCGCCGCGGGCTCGGTGCAGCGGTGGAGGCGCGACGTCAGAGGATCATGTCGTAGGCGTTCCAGCCATCGGTCATCCGCACGCGCGGCGCGAACGGGGCGGTGGTGCTCCCGGCGCCCCGGTAGAACCACAGCACGCCGTCCTTGTCGCGGGCGACCAAATCGGGCGCGCCGTCGCGGTCCAGGTCGCTCGGGCCGGTCAGCACGTCGTAGC
>NZ_JBEYWK010000011.1:0-145322 GCF_040644415.1 Streptomyces sp. NPDC046985 | reverse complement strand
GTGATCTGCCAGCCGCGGCCGATCTGGGTGCGTGGGGCGAACGGCGCGGCGGTGCTTCCGGTGCCCTTGTAGAGCCAGAGGACGCCGGTCTTGTCGCGGGCCACGAGGTCCGCCTTGCCGTCCCGGGTGATGTCGCCCGTGGCGGTCAGCGCGTCGTAGATCTGCCAGCCGCGGCCGATCTGGGTGCGTGGGGCGAACGGCGCGGCGGTGCTTCCGGTGCCCTTGTAGAGCCAGAGGACGCCGGTCTTGTCGCGAGCCACGAGGTCCGCCTTGCCGTCCCCGGTCAGGTCGCGGGCGCCGACGACGCTGTCGTAGACGCTCCAGCCGGCGCCGACCTTGGTGCGCGGCAGGAAGGGCGCCGCCGGGTTGCCGGAGCCCTGGTAGTACCAGAGGACGCCGGTCTTGTCGCGGGCCGCCATGTCACCGGCGCCGTCCGCGCGCAGCGCCGTCAGCGGCGTCACCGTGTCGTAGGCGCTCCAGCCGGCGCCGATCCGGTAGCGGCTCAGCAGCGGCGCGGCAGTGCTGCCCGTGCCCTGGAACTGCCACAGCACGCCCGAGGCGTCCCGGCCGAGGAGGTCGTAGCGATCCGTGCCGCGGTCGGGAGCGGTGCTGCCGACGACGTCGACGTCGGAGGTGCGCACCCAGGCGATGCGGTGGTTGTAGCGGATCGGGGTGAAGGAGTCGCCGCCCACGACCACCGTGCGGGAGCCCGTGCCGGAGCCGTCGATGGCGCCGCTGTAGTAGTAGGAGCCGGTCACGGCGGGCCCGGCCACCGGGTACTTCTGCCCGGCGGGGATGCCGTACTTGGTCAGCGAGTCCGAGTTGGACGCCTGCACCGGCACCCCGGTGCCGTCGTAGGCGGAGTCCTCGGGGTAGGTGCGCCCGTACACCGGGACCGGGTCGGCGCCCGCCTTGGGCGTGACCACGCTCTGGGCGCTGACGGCGGAGGCGAACTGGCCGCCCGGGTTGTAGAACCACGCCTCCTTGCCGCCGTACCAGATGGCGGTCCAGTCCGCGCGCGCCTCGGCGACCACGTACACGCCGCCGGCCACGGCCTTGTTCGCCCAGTCGTATCCCTCGGTCGGGCTCTGGGCGCCGAGGTAGGGGTCGGTGAGGGTGTCCGAGCCGGTGGACGGCGCGGTGTACAGGTAGACGAAGTTCGCGGGCCGCGGGGAGACCGCCGTGCCGTTGTTCGTGAGCTTCGGCTGGTTGGCCGTGGTGAACGGCGGGACGACGCGGATCAGCTCGCCGGCCGTGTAGAGGCCGCCGGCGCCCCCGGCCCCGGTCGGGGCGCCCAGAAGCTGCATGTAGTGGTTCCAGTCCCAGAACGGGCCCGGATCCCAGTGCTGGGACTTGACGTTGGCGTCCAGGACGCCCGGCACCTCGTCGTGGCCGATGATGTGCTCACGGTCCAGCGGGATGCCGTACTCGCCCGCCAGGTACTTCACCAGCGCGGCCGAGGACTCGTACTGGGGCTCGGTGTACCAGCTCCCGTCCTTGATCGCGTAGCCCTCGTGCTCGATGCCGATCGAGTGCATGTTCATGCTCTTGTTGCCGGCGTGCCACGCCTCGTCCTTGTTCTCCACCATCTGGGTGACCAGACCGTCGGAGGCGCGGATCAGGTAGTGCGCGCTGGCGTACGTGTCGGAGTCCTGGAAGGACGCCAGCGCGCCGTCGTAGTCGCCCTCGGTGTCGTGCAGCAGGATGTAGCGGATCTCGTGCCCGGTCGCCGGACGGCTGGCGACGCCGTAGTTCCCCCAGTCGGTGTTGTCGTCGGGGCTGTTCTGCTTGTACGCGGCGGGCCGGAAGTCGCAGTTCAGGCCGGTCGGGCAGTCGGGGGCCGGAGTGACGCCCGTGGCGGCCGCGGCGAGTTCCAGGTCCGACGACGCCTTCGGCCGCACCGTCGGGTCGGCCGGCAGGTCGAGGGTCTGGCCGTCCGTGGTGACCCGGTGCTCGCCGGTCCTGACCGACGCGAACACGCGCTGGGCGAACAGCTCCGCGCCCTTGCGGTCCGGCGCCTGGCTGGCGCGGGCCACGGCCGGGTACCAGGCGCCCGGGTCCGTGGGCAGCGAGCCGGTGGCGTCCTTCTGGTACCGGGCCAGAAGCGCGGCGCCCGCCCGGACGCTCTGCCCGGCGTCGCTCTGCACCCTGTCCGGCGAGGCGTCGATGAGATCGGCCGCCTTGTCCAGGGTGTGCAGCCGCGGGTCGCTCGTGTCGACCGGCTTCTCGTGCAGGCTCCGCAGCGCCTTTTGCGCGTTGAAGTGCTTCTCGACGGCCGGGTCGCCGCTGAGGTTCATGTGGTCGAGCTGGCGCGCGCGCTCGTCCGCGTCCCCGGCGCGGCCGTCGCCGACGTCCTGGGCGTCGACGTCCGTGAGCCCCATGACGTTGTAGGCGCCGGTGGTGCTGGGCAGGCCGTTGTGGTCCTCCCACAGGGTCTGCCGGTACGAGACCGCCATGAGCACGCTCTGCGGGACGTGGAACTCCTGGGCGGCCTGCGCGAAGGCGCCCTGGAGCCGGGCGCCCGGAGCGGAGGCGGCCTGCGCGTCGCCGGGGCCGAGGAGGCCGGGCGCCGCCAGGGCCAGCGTGCCCGCCGTCGTGGCGGCGGCCACTGCCGCGGCCGCACCGTAGACGAACAGTCTCTTCTTCTTGCGGTCCCTGCGATGCCCCGTGGTCAAGTCCCCACCTCTGTATGTCCGCTGACTCAGATCGCCGCGCGGCAGGGCATGCGGAAGTCGCCCTCAGCCGTTGAGCGTTGAATGAGATCGTGACGGTACCAGGAGTGATCAACGACTCGCGCCGAGAGCGGTCGCGTCTGCCGCGCCGCGCCGACGCGCTGAGCTGTGCCGACGTGCCGGGGCGCGCCGTCGCGCCCTGCCGTGGCGAGGCACCGTGCGCGTCGTCCTGATCCGCCAGACGGGCGACGCCGGGAACCGGCCCGCGTTCTGAGCGCATTCCTCGCGGGTGCGCCGGGTGCGCCGGGTGCGCCGGGTGCGCCGGGTGCGCCGGGGGAGCCCCGGGAGCCCCGGGGCGTCGACCGCGAGGAGTTCTATCGGCGGATGTCCTACGCCGGGCGGGGGAGGTTACCGGGCCTGGGCGAGATGCGGACCGGCTGCCGTCGGTGCGCTCCCGGCGCGCTCCCCTGCGCCGCCGCTTGCTCCTCTTGCCGCGCCGCCCCGGCGGCCGCCGCGCCTGGGCGCCGTCCCGTTCCGGGAGAACGGCCGACTTCCGCCGGTGCGGGAGCCGTTCGCGCCGGACGCGCCGTCGAATCCGCCGGTTCGCGCGCCGAGCGCCGGAGGCAGACGAGCGGACGGCCGACCGGGCGGGAGGCGCGGGGATCGGCCGAAAGCATTCGGCTTTCGGGTCAAGGGGGTGCGGTGGCGGCGCCTCCTGCCGTCCGAGAAGGCTGCCGGGCATCCGCTTCCGGGGCCGCTCATTCCGGAACAGTCAGCGTCGTCTCCGCTGGCAGCGGGGCCGTATCGGGGTGCACGGGCGAGAGCGCTCGCCAGCGTGCGCAGATGCGGAGGGCCGCTTTCCGGGCCCGCTGTCCGCCGTCGGCCGGCCTCGCCCTCACTGGCCGGAAATCCACGCTGAGCCGAAGGCAATTGCCGGGCGCGACCGGGAGACTGTTTCCAGCCGTAGCCGCGCCCTGCGGCGGCCAGGGCTGCGGGGTGCCGGAACGGCCCGTGCGCCGTCCCGGTGCTGTTCGTTCGGCCGTGGATTCGTGTTCGGCCGTCTGGCTGAAACGCGTGCGTGTCTCACGGCGATAAGCGGCCAGGTCGCGGCCGATTCGTGCCGTCGGCAACTTCTCGCCGTCACAGGTGTGTTACGGCCGAAAATCTCAGCCACGGAGATCTCTTCGGCTTAATTCGGTTTGCCGTGAATGAGCCGGGGCACCCGCGCTGGCAACGATCCGGCAGGGGTCTCACGCCCGTCGTGCGACCCCGCCGACATCGTCTGGGGGTGACGCAAACACCTCCTCACGGCACTCTCCGTTCAACTTCGGGGGGTTGCTTTGAGGTGACGGAATGTGAAGACTGTGGCCGAGTTCCGTTGAAACGAAGGCGTTCGGGGTTCTGCATCGTGCCAATCCAGGGGCAATCCGGGTTGTCAGGGCGTAGTCTCGCACCGCTTCGACATCGCGGACCTCAACGGTTCTGCTGTCCGTTCGCATGTTCGGCAGGGCCTCGTGCGGTTGTCGCGCGGAGGTCTCGCCTAGGGGGGTTGCTATGTGGGGTTGGTCTGCCGTACCGGGGTCGTGCCGGGGCCGGCGATGGCGCGCGGGCGTCTCGCACCGCATCTGTTGAGCAGTCACGACCAATCCCGGCCACAGTCTCGCGGCTGACCGCACGGTTTCACCGTCGCGCTGCGCGGGTTACATGCGGGGTTCGGACGCCACGCCGTCGGTGACGCAGACCCGTTCCCTCCGCTCGGCCGCCGGATCCGCGCCGCGCTCCGGCTGCTTTCCGCCGTGCGCGTGCGCCGTGTGCGTCTGCGTTTCCCGCCTTCTCTGCTCATCGATGTTCGTCCATGTTTGTCCATGTTCTTCCATGCGCATCCGTGTTCGTCTGCGTTCGCGCCGTACAGCGTGCCGCTGTCCGCATGTTCACATGTCCCGCCGTTCGTGCGCGCCGCTGCGCCGCGTCCGCATTCCGCCGACCGAGGAGAAACGGTGTCCACTGACCAACTGACGGGCGATGCCTTCCTGCTGGAGGCGTTACCAGAGCGCTGGCGCTCCCTGCGCGAAAAGGGACCGGTACGGTACGACGAGGCGCAGGGCGTCTGGCAGGTCCTGGACCACCAGACGGTCTCCACGGTGCTCGCCGATCCGGCCGCGTATTCCTCCGACCTCTCCTCCCTCGCCCCCACGCAGGCCGACTTCGAGACCTTCACCCAGGGCAACTTCGTCGGCATGGACCCGCCGGAGCACCGCAAGCTCCGCACTCTCGTCAGCCAGGCATTCACCCCGCGCGTGGTGCACGGCCTCCAGCCCCGCATCGAGGCCGTCTGCGCCCGGCTGCTGGACGCCGTCGCGGAACAGGACCGCTTCGACCTGGTCGACGCGCTGGCCTACCCGCTGCCCATCATCGTGATCGCCGAACTGCTCGGCATCCCGGCCGAGGAGCACCGGCAGTTCCAGGAGTGGGCGAGCATCCTCTTCGGCGGCGACCAGCTCGGCGAGGCCCCCGACATGGCCGATCTGGAGCGGGCGCTGGAGGCCATCGCCCCCACGGTCCGCGAGATGAACGGCTACATGCTGGAGTACATCCGCGCCCGCCGCGCCGACCCTGGCGACGACCTGACCAGCAGGCTCATCGCCGCCGAGGTGGACGGCGTCCGCCTGGAGGACCAGGAGATGGTCGGGTTCGTGGCCCTGCTGCTGGTCGCCGGGCACATCACCACCACCGCCCTGCTCGGCAACGCCGTCGTGACCTTCGACCGGCGCCCCGGCGACGTGGCGGCGCTGCGCGCCGACCCGGACCTGCTGCCGACCGCCATCGAGGAGGTGCTGCGCTGGCTTCCGCCCTTCCCCGAACTGGGCCGCCGCGTCAGCCGGCCCGTGGTCCTCGGCGGCTGCGAACTCCCCGCCGACGCCCTGCTGATGGCCAACCTGGGCGCCGCCAACCGCGATCCGGCGCGCTTCGAGTCCCCCGACGTGTTCGACGCGGCCCGTCAGCCCAACCCGCACCTGACGTTCGGCCACGGCATCCACTTCTGCTTCGGCGCGCCGCTGGCCCGGCTGGAGGGCCGGATCGCCTTGCGCATGCTGAATGAACGATTCCGCACTCTGGCGATCCCCTCGTACGACGACATCGTCTTCCAGAACCCGGCCGTCATCGTCGGCGTGCGCCACCTGCCGGTCGAAGTCAGCAGGTTCTAGCCGCAGTACCCGCCCGCTCGCGTCGCACCCGGCCACGGCACCGCTCGCCACGTCCGGACGACCCCACCCGCACGCGAGAGACCCACTCCACGGGAGTACTTTTCTCATGCCGTACACCGTCCCCACCGCTTCAGTCGCCACCTGGCCGTCCACTCTGCCCCGAGAGGAACTACAGGACCGACTCGACGCCCTCGCCCGCCGCCACCGCGTCCCCGGGGCCCAGTTGGCCCTGGACACCGGTACCGAGGTCCTCGCCCTGCACACCGGCATAGCCGACGCGGCCGCCGGCGTCTCGTTAACCGCGGACACGGCCGTGCCGCTCGGATCGCTCACCAAGCCCTACACCGCCGCCCTGGTGACGCTGCTGGCCGACGACGGCGACCTCGACCTGGACGAGCCCGTCGCCGAGCACCTCCCGGAGATGAGCGGCATGCCCCAGGTGACGGTCCGTCATCTGCTCAGCCACACCGGCGGGCTGCCCACCGGACCTGACTCCGACACCGCGTCGGCCACCCGCGGCGCCCGCTACCTGGCGTCCGTCTGCACCGCCCACGACGCGCTGTTCCCGCCCGGCGCCGACTTCTCCTACTCCAACGCCGGATACGTCGCCGCCGGACGGCTCGTCGAGGCGATCACCGGCATGCCCTGGCACGAAGCGGTCCGGGTGCTCATCCTCGAACCCCTGGGCACCGTGGCCGCGTTCATCGGCGACACCACCGTGAACCGCCCGCTGGCCTCCGGCCACGCCGTGAACACCGCCACCGGGCAGATCCGCACGGCCCGCCAGAACCTCGCCCCGCTGGAGGCCCCGGCCGGCGCGCTGCTGGCCGGCGCCGCCGACCTGTGCGCCTTCGGCAACGCCCTGATCGGCCGCTCCAGCGTGCTGCCGCCCGCCGTCTCCAAGGAGATGCGGCGCGGCGTGAGCGCCGCCCGCCCCGGCGTCCTGGCCGACGGCTGGGGACTCGGCCTCGCGCTGTACCGGCAGGACGACCGCCTCTGGTGCGGCCACGACGGCAACGCCCAGGGCACCTCCTGCTACCTGCGGGCCGAGCCGGAGAGCGGCGTGGTGGTCGCCTTCACCGGCAACGCCTCGGGCGCCACCGCGCTCTGGCGCGACCTCGCCGACGAACTCGCCCGGATCGCGGACGTGCGGGCGCCCGTCGGCGTCGCTCCCGCGCGGGACCGGGGCCGCCCGGTCGCCCTTCCCGAGGGCCTCGGCGCCTACCGCAACGGCGGCGCCTCGTACCGCGTCGAGCCCGCGGCGGACGGCTCGTCGGCGCTGTCCATCGACGGCGACCTGTCCCTGCCGCTGGTCTGCTACGCCGACCTGTCCTTCGACCTGGTGGATCCGGCCACCGGCCGCCGGGAGCCCGGCGGGCGCTTCCACCGCGACCCCGTCACCGGCGCGGTGGACCGCGTGCAGGTGTCCGGGCGCACGGCGCGCCGCACCGACGACGGCTGAGCCGCGGCGCCGGACCGGCCGCTCCGGGCCTTCCGTGTCCCGGAGCCGCCGACTCCCGTGAGCGGCGCTCCCGCAGCGCCGCCGGCGCCGCCCACCCGGCGGCCGCCGGGGCCGCTGCGCGCCGACGCCTCCCGTCGGGCCGTCGCCTGACCCGGCGGCGCAGCGCCGCCGCGCGGTAGCACCGTCACCGGACTCCCGCGCGCCCTAGGCCCGAGCACGGGCAGACCGCCCGCTCGGCGCCATGAGCACCGCCGCCCGCCCTCGCCGCTCCGCCGCGCCTTCCGCAGGCGTGCCGCCCCCGCCCGCCGCACCGCTCCGGCGGGCCGGGGGAGCGGCGGGCCGTCCCCGCTCGCTCTCGCTCCGCCGCCCGCGCCGCACTCCCGCTCTTCAAAGGACTAGACCCATGACGGACCTGCACGACACGCCCGTACCGGTGTCCCCCCAGCCACGCGCCGACGACGCGGCACGGCCGCGGGGCGCCGCGGCCCCCTCGCAGGAGCACCCGGCGCTGGAGGAGCTGTTCACGGCCTGGGCGGACCGCACCCCGGACGCGCCCGCCCTGACCGACGGGCGGCGCACCTGGACCTACCGCGAACTGGCCGACCGCGCCGACCGGTTGGCCAGGCGCCTGGTGCGCGCGGGCGCCGGTCCCGACCGGGTGGTCGCGCTGGTCCTGCCGCGCTCCATGGAACTGATCGCCGCGGAGCTGGCCGTTGCCCTGGCGGGCGCCGCCTTCCTGCCGGTGGACCCGGCCTACCCCGCCGAGCGGCGGACGCTGATGCTCGCCGACGCCGCGCCCGCGGTCACCCTCGACGACCTGGCCGAGGTCCGCGCCGCCCTGGAGACCGCGGACGACGGTCCCGACCGCCCGCGGGACGGCGCGGCGCGGGCGGCCGGTCCCGACCGGGCGGCCTATGTCATCTACACCTCCGGCTCCACCGGGACCCCGAAGGGCGTCACCGTCACCCACCGCGGCATCGGCGGCTTCACCGCGGCGGCCGCCGACCAGTACGCCGTGGGACCCGGCGACCGGGTCCTGCAGTTCTCCTCGCCCAGCTTCGACGCCTCCGTGCTGGAGCTGTTCGTGTCCGTCCTGACCGGCGCCACGCTGGTGGTGCCGCCCCAGGGCCCCTGGCTGGGCGACGAACTCGCCGCCGTGCTGGACGAGCACCAGATCACCCACGCCCTCATCCCGCCCGCCGCGCTGGCGACGCTCCCCGACCCCGCGCGGGGCGCCGCACGCGGTCTGCGGACGCTGATCGTGGGCGCCGAGGCGTGCCCGGCCGGACTCGTCGACCGCTGGGCGCCCGGCCGCCGCATGATCAACTCCTATGGCCCCACCGAGGCCACCATCGTCGCCACCTGGACCGGACCGCTCTCCGCCGGGAACGGCACGCCCACCATCGGAGCGGCGCTGCCGCACACCCGGGCGCACGTCCTCGACGCCGCGATGCGGCCCGTGCCGCCCGGCGCGGACGGCGAGCTGTACGTGGGCGGCGACGCCGTGGCCCGCGGCTACCTGGGACGGCCGGGGCTGACCGCCGCCCGCTTCGTCGCCGACCCGTTCGGGGCGCCCGGCGCCCGGCTGTACCGCACCGGCGACCGGGTGCGGCTGCGCTCCGACGGCGAACTGGACTACCTCGGCCGGCTGGACCGGCAGGTGAAGATCCGCGGCTTCCGCGTCGAACCGGGGGAGATCGAGGCCGCCCTGCGCCGCGACGCGACCGTCGGCGAGGCCGTGGTCGTGGTCCGCGAGGACGAGCCGGGACGGCGCCGCCTGGTCGGATACGTCACTCCCGCGGACCCCGGCCGGCGCCCCGGACCGGCGGCCCTGCGTGCCGCCCTGGGCGGCGAGCTGCCCGCCCACATGGTGCCCGCCGCCGTGGTCGTCCTGGACCGGCTGCCGCTCACCGCGCAGAACAAGATCGACCGCCGCGCGCTGCCCGCCCCCGCCCGTCTGCCCGCGGAGGACCGCATCGCCCCGCGCACCCCGGAGGAGCAGGCGCTCGCCGGCATCTGGGCGGACGTCCTCGGCGCCGACGCGGTCGGCGCGACGGACGACTTCTTCGACCTGGGCGGCGACTCGATCCTGGCCGCCCGCACCCTGTCGCGCATCCGCGACGACCTGGGCGTCCGGCTCACCGTCCGGGACGTCTTCACCGCGCGCACCGTCGCCGCCCTCGCCCCGCTCCTCGACGAGCCGTCCGCCGCCGCCCCCTCCGAGCCGATCCCCGCCGCCCCGCGCACCGGCCCGCTTCCGCTGTCCAGCGCCCAGCGGCGGCTGTGGTTCCTGGACGACCTCACCGACGGCAGCACCGAGTACAACACCGGCCTCGTGCTGCGCCTGCGCGGCACGCTGGACGCCGACGCGCTGCGCCGGGCCCTGCACCGCCTCGCCGCCCGGCACGACGCGCTGCGCACCACGTTCACCGCGATCGACGGACAGGGCGCCCAGCTCGTCGCCGCCGCACCCGACCTGCCGCTGCGCACGGCCGACCTCGCCGACGTGCCGAAGGCGCGCCGCGAGGAGACGGCCGAGCGGCTGCTGACCGAGGAGCTGAGCCGCCCCTACGACCTGGCCTCCGGCCCGCTCACCCGCGCGCTGCTCGTCCGGCTCGCCGACGACGACCGCCTGCTGCTGCTCGCCCAGCACCACATCGTCACCGACGGCTGGTCCGTGGGCGTCCTCACCCGCGAACTGGCCGCCCTCTACCACGCCGAGGCCACCGGCGAGCCGGACGGCCTCGCCGCGCCCGCCGTCCAGTACCCGGACTTCGCCGTCTGGGAGCGGCGGCAGCGCACCCCGGAGCAGGACGCCGAGCACCTGCGCTACTGGAAACGGCATCTGGCCGGCCTTCAGCCGCTGGAGCTGCCCACGGACCGGCCGCGGCCCGCGGTGCGCACCACCTCCGGCGCGGCGCACCGGCACAGCCTCCCGCCCTCCCTGGTGGACCGGCTGCGCACCCTCGCCACCGGACGCGGCACGACCGTGTTCACCCTGCTAGCCGGGGCCTGCGCGCTCCTCTTCGCCCGCTACTCCGGGCAGCACGACGTCGCGTTCGGCACCATCACCAACGGGCGGGACCGCCGGGACCTGGAGGAGACGGCGGGCTTCTTCGCCAACACCGTGGTGCTGCGCGCGGACGTGGACGAGCGGCGCACCGTCGACCGGTTCGTGCAGGACATGCGCACCACGGTGCTGGACGCCTTCGCCCACGACGCGGTGCCCTTCGACCGGGTGGTCGAGGAGCTGGCGCCGCCCCGGGACCCGAGCCGCACCCCGCTGGTGCAGGCCCTCGTCGTCCAGCAGACCGCGACCGCCCCGGCGCCGCACGCGGGCGGCCTGCGGCTGGAGAACCATCCGCTGCCCCGCCCCGCCGCCCGCTTCGACCTGGTGCTGGAGTTCACTCCGGAGGCGGACGGCGGGTGCGTGCTGACCGCCGAGTTCAACACCGACCTGTTCGACGCGCGGACCGTGGCCCGGATGAGCCGTCACCTGCACCGCCTGCTCCAGGGCATGGCCGAGGGACCAGGGCGGAAGCTGGCCGAGCTGCCCATGCTCTCCGACGAGGAGCAGCGCACCCTCGTCGACTCGTGGAACCCGCCGACGGACGCCGACCCGGCGGACGCGCGGACCACCCTGCCCGAGCTGTTCGGCGCCCAGGTCGCCCGCACCCCGGACCGCACCGCCGTGACCTGCGGCCCCGTACGGCTCACCTACGCCGACGTCGACCGGCGGGCCCGTCGGCTGGCCCGGCTGCTCGTCTCGCGCGGGGCGGGCCCGGAGACGCTGGTGGCGCTGTGCCTGCCGCGCACCGCCGAGCTGCCGGCCGTGCTGTGGGCGGTGCTCAAGGCGGGCGCGGGCTACCTCCCCGTCGATCCCGGCTACCCGGCCGACCGCATCCGCTTCATGCTGTCCGACGCCCGGCCCGCCCTGGTGGTGGCCACCCGGGAGACGGCCGGCGCGCTGCCCGAGGACTGCGACCCCCTCATACTCGAGGACTGCGGCGCCTTCGCCGACCCCGCGGACGGCGCGCCGGCAGCGGACGCGGCCGCGGCGGACGGGCCCGACCTGACCGACGCCGACCGGATCCGGCCGCTGCTGCCCGACCACCCGGCGTACGTCATCTACACCTCCGGTTCCACCGGCCGCCCCAAGGGCGTCGTGGTCACCCACCGCACCGTCGCCTTGCTCGCCGCCTGGGCGCGCGAGCAGTTCGGGGAGAGTCGGCTGGGGCGGGTGACCGCCTCCACCTCCCTCAACTTCGACGTGTCGGTGTTCGAGCTGCTGTGCCCGCTGCTGGCCGGCGGCAGCGTCGACGTGGTCGCCGACCTGGCCGCCCTCGCCGACTCGACCGAGCGGCGGCGGGCCGGACTGGTCAGCGGCGTGCCGTCCGTGGTGGCCCGGGTGGCCGCCGGGGGAGCGGACCAGGTGGCCGCGGACATGGTCGTGCTGGCCGGGGAGGCGCTGCCCGCGCAGACGCTGGGCGACCTGCGCGAGGCCATGCCGTCCAGCGAGATCGCCAACGTCTACGGCCCCACCGAGGCCACCGTGTACGCCACCGCCTGGTTCTGCGGCGACCGGGCGCCGGACGCCGCGCCGCCCATCGGCCGCCCGGTGGCCCGTACCCGCGCCTACGTCCTGGACGGCGCGCTGCGCCCGCAGCCGCCGGGCGTGACGGGTGAGCTGTATCTCGGAGGCGGCGGCCTGGCGCGCGGCTACCTGCGCCGCCCCGGACTGACCGCCGCCCGGTTCCTCGCCGACCCGTTCGGCGAGCGCGGCGCGCGGATGTACCGCACCGGGGACCTGGTGCGCTGGAGCGCCGACGGGGAGCTGGAGTACGTCGGCCGGATCGACCAGCAGGTCAAGGTGCGCGGTTTCCGCATCGAACTGGGCGAGGTGGAGGAGGCCCTGCGCCGCTGCTCAGGAGTGGCCGAGGCGGCGGCGGCCGTCACCGAGACGGACGGCCACCGGCGCCTGACCGGCTACGTGGTGCCCGCGCCGGGAGAGCGGGCGGAACCGGACGCGGTGCGCCGGGAACTCGGCCGCACGCTGCCCGACTACATGGTGCCCGCGACGGTGCTGGTGCTGGCCGAACTGCCCCTGAACCCCAACGGCAAGCTCGACCGGGGCCGGCTGCCCCAGCCCGGCCCCGCCGTGCACGCGGTGCGCCACGTCGCGCCCCGCACGCCCACCGAGCGGGCCCTCGCCGCCGTCTGGGCGGACGTGCTGCGCGTGGACCGGGTCGGCGTGGACGACAACTTCTTCGAACTCGGCGGCGACTCGATCCTCAGCATCCAGGTGGTGGCACGGGCCCGGCAGGAGGGCCTGACCGTGACCTCCCGCGACGTCTACCAGCACCAGACGGTCGCCGCCCTCGCCCGCTGCGCCGACGCCGCCGCGGGCCCGCGCCCGGCGGCCCCCGCCCCGGTGGCGCCGACCGGCCCGGCGCCGCTGACGCCCATCCAGCACTGGCTGTTCGAGGAGGACGCCGAGCAGGCCGCCCACTTCGCCCAGGCGACGTCCGTGCTGCTGCCCGACGACCTCGACCCGGCCGCGCTGGAAGCCGCGCTGAACGACCTGGTCGCCCACCACGACGCCCTGCGCTCCCGTTTCGCGACGGGTCAGGGCGACGGGCCCGGCTGGCAGATCGCCGAAGCCTCCGACCGGCTCGTCCTCGCCCGGCACACCGGCCCGGACGCCGACACGCCGCACTTCGGACCCTTCGACCTCGCCCGCGGGCCGCTGCTGCGGGCCGTCCTGCACGACCGCGGGGCCGGCCTGCCCCGCGTCCTGCACCTCGCCGTGCACCACCTGGTGATCGACGGCGTCTCCTGGCGGCTGCTCCTGGAGGACCTGGAGACCGCCTACCGCGCCCGCCGCGACGGCGGCGACGGCGCGCAGGCGCTGCCCGCGAAGTCCTCGCCGCTGCGCCAGTGGGCGCGACGACTGACCGCGCACGCCGCCGACGGCGGCTTCGACGACGAGCGGGCCCACTGGGCCCAGGCCGTCCCCGCGGCTGTCCCCCCGCTGCCCGCCGACCTGGACGGCGCCGACACCTACGCCTCCGCCCGCGCCGTCACCGTACGGCTGAGCGCCGAGCACACCGCCGCGCTGCTGCGCACCCTGCCCGACACCTACCGCACCCAGGCCAACGACGTCCTGCTCGCCGCGCTCGGCCGGGCCCTGTGCGCCTGGAGCGGACAGGAACAGGCGGTCGTGGACGTCGAGGGGCACGGCCGCGAGGAACTCTTCGCCGACCTGGACCTCAGCCGCACCCTCGGCTGGTTCACCACCCGGCACCCGATCACCCTCGCCGTCCCCGCACCGGCCGGCTGGGACGCCGTGCTCAAGCAGGTCAAGGAGCAGGTGCGCGCCGTGCCCCGGCACGGGATCGGCCACGACGCGCTGCGCTACCTGGGCCGCCCGGACGCGCGGCCGGCCGCCCCGGCGGCGCGGATCAGCTTCAACTACCTCGGGCGGATGACCCCGGGCGGCCCCGAAGACGGCCTCTACCGGGGCGTGTTCCGGCCGCTGGAGCTGGACGCCGACCCGCGGGCGAAGCGCCCGCACGCCCTGGAGGTGGTCGGCCGACTCGACGACGACGCACTGGAGTTCACCTGGTTCTACTCCGACCAGGTGTACCGCGAGGCGACCGTCGAGGCCCTCGCACACGACTACGCCGAGGCCCTGGCGGACCTCGCCCGGCACGCCGCGCGGCCGGGCGCCGCCGGACGCACCCCGTCCGACTTCCCGCTGGCCCGGCTCGACCAGGCGTGCGTGGACCGCGTCACCGGGGACGACCCGGGCGCGGTGGAGGACGTCCTGCCGCTCACCCCGACCCAGGCGGGCATGCTGTTCCACGGCCTCTCCCAGGACGACCGCGGCGTCTACTTCCAGCAGTTGACCTTCGTCCTGGACGGCGTGCCCGACCCGGACGTGCTGGCCGCCGCCTGGCAGCGGGTCACCGAGCGCACCGCGGTGCTGCGCGGCCGGGTCGTGTGGCAGGACGTGCCCGAACCGCTGCTGGTGGTCGGGCGGGACGCGACCGTGCCGGTCACCGGCCTTGACTGGCGCGGCCTGACCGAGGAGGAGGCGCGGGGCCGGCTGGACGCCCTGCTGCGCGAGGACCGCGCGGCAGGCGTCGACCTGGCGCGCGGGCCGCTCCAGCGCCTGGTGCTCGCCCGGGTCTCCGACACCGCCGTGCGCGTGGTGTGGTCCTTCCACCACCTGCTGCTGGACGGCTGGAGCCTGTTCCAGGTGCTCTCCGACGTCTTCGCCGGCCACACCGCGCTGTCCGGGCGGGACCCCGGCCACGCCGTGCCCGACCGCCGCCCCTGGCGGGACTATGTGGCCTGGCTCCAGGGACGCGACCGGGACGAGGCCGAACGGCACTGGCGTCACCGGCTCGCCGACCTGGCCGAGGCCACGCCCCTGCCCTACGACCGCGAGCCGCGCGAGACCCACCGCGCGGAGTCCACGCGGGCCGTGCGGGTCACCGTGCCCGAGGCGACGACCCGGAAGCTGGAGGAACTCGCCCGCACCTCCGGGCTGACCCTCAACACCCTCGTCCAGGGCGCCTGGGCCGTCCTGATGAGCCGTCAGGCAGGACGCTCCGACGTGGTGTTCGGCACCACGGTGTCCGGCAGGCCGGCCGAGCTGCCCGGCGCCGAGTCGATGACCGGCCTGTTCATCACCACCCTGCCCACCCGGGTCGCGGTGCCCGCCGAGGGCGCCCTGACCGACTGGCTGCGCCGCCTCCAGCGCGACCAGAGCGAGGACCGGCGCTTCGACCAGCTCCCGCTGAACCGCATGCGGACGTTCACCGGACTGCCCGAGCAGGCCAACCTGTTCGACAGCATCGTCGTCTTCGAGAACTACCCCGTCGACGACGACCTCGCCGCCGTCCACGGCCTCTCCCTGAGCGGCCTCGACGGCATCGAGACCACCAACTACCCCCTGAGCCTGGTCGCCTACCCGGGCGCCGAACTGGCCCTGCGCCTCGGCTACGACCCGGAGCTGTTCGACGCCGCCACGGTCGACCGGCTCGCCGAATGCCTCACCGTCCTGCTGGAAGGCATGGCCGCGGCCCCCGAGCGGGCGCCGGCCCGGCTGCCGCTGCTGACGGCGGACCGCCGCGAGCAGGTGCTGCGCGCCTGGAACGACACCGCCGCCGACCTGCCCGAGGCCACCGTCGCGGAGCTGTTCGCCGCGCAGGTGCGGCGCACCCCCGGCGCCATCGCCCTGGAGACGCCGGACGAGCGCCTCACCTACCGCGAACTCGACGCCCGAGCCGACGCGCTCGCCGACCGGCTGGCAGCCCTCGGGGTGCGCGCGGAGCGCCCGGTGGGCGTGCTGATGGACCGCTCGGCGCGGCTGATCGCCGCCCAGTTGGCGCTCGTGCGCACCGGCGGGGTGTACGTGCCGCTGGACGGCAGGGCGCCGCACGAGCGGCTGCGCCGGATGCTCGCCGAGTCCGGCGCCGAGCTGCTGCTCACCGACGCCGCGTGGGAGGAGAAGGCCCGCGACCTGCTGCCCGGCGACGGCGTCCTGCGCCTGGACGACGGCGACGCGGACAGCCCCGCCGCGCCCCGCTCCGGCGCCCGCTCCGGCGAGACGCACCCCGACTGCGTCCAGTACCTGATGTTCACCTCCGGCTCCACCGGCGTCCCCAAGGGCGTCGCGGTGCGTCAGCGGGACGTCGCCGCACTCGCCCTGGACCGCGCCTTCGCCGACCACGACCGGGTCCTCGTGCACTCCCCGCACGCCTTCGACGCCTCCACCTACGAGGTGTGGGCGCCCCTGCTGCGCGGCAAGACCGCCGTCCTCGCCCCGCCCGGCGACCTGGACGCCGCCGCCGTCCGGCACGCCATCACGGCGCAAGGCGTGAGCTGCCTGTGGCTGACGGCGGGCCTGTTCCGGCTGCTCGCCCAGGAGGACCCCGCCTGCCTGAGCGGCGCCCACGAGGTGTGGACCGGCGGCGAGGCCGTGCCCGGCGCGGCCGTCCGCCGCGTCCTGGACGCCTGCCCCGGCCTGACCGTCGTCGACGGCTACGGCCCGACCGAGACCACCACCTTCGCCACCCGGCGCCCCTTCCGCTCCGGCGACCCGCTGCCCGCCGTGCTGCCCATCGGCCGTCCGCTGGACAACACCCGCGCCTACGTCCTGGACGGTGCCCTCCACCCCCAGCCGCCCGGCATCCCCGGCGAGCTGTACGTCGCGGGCGCCGGACTGGCCCGCGGCTACGCGGGACGCCCCGGGGCCACCGCCGCCCGCTACCTCGCCGACCCGTTCGGGCCGCCCGGAGAGCGGATGTACCGCACCGGCGACATCGTGCGCTGGAGCGCGGACGGCGAACTGCGCTTCGTGGGCCGTGCGGACGACCAGATCAAGATCCGCGGCTTCCGCGTCGAACCCGCCGAGATCGAGGCCCGTCTCACCGCGCACCCCGGCGTCGCCGAGGCCGTCGTGTCGCTGTACGCCGCCGACGGACGCAAGCGGCTGGCCGCCCACCTCGTCCCGGCCGCCGCGGCGCTGCCGTCCGCGACCGAGCTGCGCGAACACCTGGCCGAGGATCTGCCCGACTACATGCTGCCCGCCGCGTTCGTCGCCGTCCCCGAACTGCCGCTGACCGCCAACGGGAAGGTGGACCGGCGCCGTCTGCCCGAGCCCGACTGGTCGGCGGGCGCCGACAGCGCCTACCGCGCCCCGCGCACCGACGCCGAGCAGATCCTCGCCGGCGTCTGGGCCGACCTGCTCGGCGTGGACCGGGTCGGCGTCGACGACAACTTCTTCATGCTGGGCGGCGACTCCATCCTCAGCATCCAGGTCGTCTCCCGGGCCCGCGCCGCGGGCCTGGCGCTCACCCCCCGCGACCTGTTCCGGCGCCCCACGGTGGCCGCCCTGGCCGCCGCCACCGGCGCCGCCGGGGCCGTCGCCGGAACCGAGCCGGTGCAGGGCGAGGTCGCCCTCACCCCGATCCAGCACTGGTTCCTCGACCCCGGCCCGCGACAGCCCGGCCGCTTCGACCAGTCCGTCACGGTGGAGTGCGCGCCGGACACCGACCCCGGCGCCCTGCGCCGCGCCCTCGCCGCCCTGTGGACGCACCACGACGCCCTGCGCTCCCGGTTCACCGTCGCGGACGACGGGTCCTGGCGCCAGGACGTCGCACCGGCCGACGCCCCCGTGCCCGAACTCCTCCAGGTGTGCCCGCTCGACGGCCTCGACCCGGCGGCGGCCGCGGAGACCGAGGCCCGTCTCACCGCGGACGCGCACGCCTCCTTCCGGCTGGACAGCGGCCCGCTGCTCACCGCGCGCCTGTTCCCCCGGGACGGCGCCCGGCCCGCCCGGCTGTTCCTCGCCGTCCACCACCTGGTGGTCGACGGCGTCTCCTGGCGCATCCTGCTGGAGGACCTGGAGACCGCCTACCAGCGGGCCGCGGCCGGACAGCCGGCCGGGCTGCCCGAGCGCACCACCTCGGTCCGGGAGTGGGCGCGCCGCCTGACGGAGCACACGAACGCCGGCGGCTTCGCCGACCAGCGCGCCCACTGGGAGGAGACGGCCCGGCACTGCGCCGAGCCGCTTCCGGAAGACGCCGAGGCAGCCGGGTCCGCCGAGCACACGGCGGCCGGGGAGCACGCGGCGGCCGGGGAGCACGCGGCGGCCGGACGGAGCGGCAACACCATGGCCGACGTCCGCTCGGTCACCGTCCGGCTGGACCGCGCACGCACCGGCGACCTGCTGCGCAGGGTCCCCGGCGTCTACCGCACCCGCATCGACGACGTCCTGCTCACCGCGCTGGGCCGGGTGCTCGCCGACTGGACCGGCCGCGACACCGTCGCCGTCGCCCTGGAGGGCCACGGCCGCGAGGACCAGATGTTCGAGGACGTCGACCTGTCCCGCACCGTGGGCTGGTTCACCACGCTCTTCCCGGTCGCCCTCAGCGTCCCGGCGGGGGACTGGGGGACCGCGCTGAAGGCGGTCAAGGAGCAGTTGCGGGCGGTCCCCGACCGGGGCATCGGGCACGGCGCGCTGCGGCGCCTCGCCCGCGACGCCCGGCTCGCCGCCGCGCCGGCGCCCGGCGTCAGCTTCAACTACCTCGGCCGGTTCGACTGGTCGGAGGGCGGCGGCGCCCTGATCCGCGGCGTGCCCGGCGGCCTCGGCGGCGCCGACGCGCCCGACGCCGAACGGGAGCACCTGCTCGACGTGATCGCGCGCGTCGAGGACGACCGCCTGGAGATCACCTGGCACTACAGCCGCGCCCGGCACCGCGAGGCCACCGTCGCCGGCCTCGCCGAGGGCATGCTGCGCGCCCTGGAGGACGTCCTCGCCCACTGCGCCCGCCCCGGCGCGGGCGGCAGGACCCCCTCCGACTTCCCGCTGGCCCGTCTGGACCAGGCCGCCGTCGACCGGGTGGCCGGCGACGGCCGGGCCGTCGCAGACGTCCACCCGCTGACGCCCATGCAGGCCGGCATGCTCTTCCACAGCCTGCTCGACCCCGACGGCCGCACCTACGTCAACCAGGTGCAACTGGTGCTGACCGGCGTCACCGACCCGCGCCTGCTCGCTGAGGCGTGGCAGGGCGCCGCCGACGCCAACCCCGTGCTGCGCAGCCGCCTGGCGTGGCAGGAGAGCGCCGAACCCCTCCAGGTCGTGCTGCACCGGGCCACCGTGCCCGTCGTCTGCCACGACTGGACCGGACGGCCGGAAGACGAGTGCGCGGCGGACCTGGAGCGGCTGCTCGCCGAGGACCGGGACGCCGGCATCGACCTCGGTGCGGCGCCGCTGATGCGGCTGATGCTCATCCGGCTGACGGAAGAGCGGGTCCGCATGGTGTGGACGTTCCACCACATCCTGCTGGACGGCTGGAGCGCGGCCCAGGTCTTCGACGAGGTGTGCGAGCGGTACGCCGCCCTGACCGCCGGACGCGCGCCGGAGGCGCCCGCGCGCCGCCCGTTCGCGGACTACTTGCAGTGGCTCGCGGAACAGGACACCGGCCAGGCCGAGCGGTACTGGCGCACCTGCCTCGCCGGGTTCGGCGCCCCGACCGAGCTGCCCTGGGACCGGCGGCCCGCCGACAGCCACCGCAGCTCCTCGTCCGGCACGGTACGGGTCACGCTGGACGGTGAGATCTCGGCACGGCTGCGGGAGACCGCCCAGCGGGCCGGCCTCACCGTCAACACCGTCCTCCAGGGGGCGTGGGCGCTGCTGTTGTCCCGCTACGGCGGCGGCGACGACGTCGTGTTCGGCACCACCGTCTCCGGACGGCCCGCCGAACTGCCCGGCGTCACCGCGATGGTGGGCCTGTTCATCAACACCCTGCCCACCCGGGCCCGCGTCGACGGCCGCCGCCCGCTGCTCGACTGGCTGCGCGACCTCCAGGCCGCCCAGTCCGAGGCCCGGCGCCACGACTTCGTCTCGCTGGCCCAGTTGCAGGCGCAGAGCGACGCGCCCGGCGGCGGCGCCCTCTTCCACTCCATCGTCGTCTTCGAGAACTACCCCTTCGACGAAGGCGCGCTGGGCCGCCGCGGCCTGGGCATGGAGCAGGAACGCGACCTGGAGCCGACGAACTACCCGCTCAGCGTGGTCGTCGCCCCCGGGGACGCGCTCGCCGTGAACCTCGACTACGACCCGGCCGCCTTCGACGCGCCCACGGTCGAACGGCTCGGCGAGAGCCTGCGCACGCTGCTGACCGAGATGGCCACCGCCCCCGAACGCACCCTGGCCGAACTGCCGCTCACCGACCCCGCCCGCGGCCGCGACCTGCTCGACCGGTTCGGCGGGCCGGCGGTCCAGACGCCGCGCGGCACCCTGCCCGACGCGTTCCGCCGCCAGGCGCAGCGCACTCCCGACGCCCCGGCCGTCCAGTACGGCGACGCGCTGCTCAGCTACCGCGAGCTGGACGAGCGCTCCAACCGGCTGGCCCGGCTGCTCATCGCGGCCGGCGCCGGTCCCGAGCGCTTCGTCGCCCTCGCCCTGCCCCGCACCGCCGACCTGATCACGGCCCTGCTCGCCGTCCTTAAGAGCGGCGCCGCCTATCTGCCGGTGGACCCGGGCTACCCGGCCGAACGCATCGCGTTCCTCTTCGAGGACGTACGGCCCGACGCCGTCGTCACTGTCTCCGAGAGCGCCGGGCGCCTGCCGGACGGCCCTTACACCCGCGTTCTGCTGGACGACCCCGGGTGCGCCGAGCGGCTGGCCGCCGCGTCCGCGGCCCCGGTCGACGACGCCGACCGGCGCACGGCCCTGCTGCCGGACAGCCCCGCGTACGTCATCCACACCTCGGGCTCCACCGGCCGCCCCAAGGGCGTCGTGGTCGCGCACGGCTCGGTGCTGGCCCTGACCGACTGGGCGGCGGCCGAGTTCGCCGGCCGGGGCCTGGAGCACGTGGTGGCGTCCACCTCGCTCAACTTCGACGTGTCGGTCTTCGAGATCTTCTCGCCGCTGCTGTCCGGCGGCCGCGTCGAGATCGTGCGCGACCTCCTCGCCCTGGCCGAACGGCCCGGCCCGTGGCAGGCCGGACTGCTCAGCGCGGTGCCCTCCGCACTCGGCAGGCTGCTGGCCGAGGACGCCGTGCGGGTCGGCGCGCACACCGTGGTGCTGGCGGGCGAGGGCCTGCCCGCCCGGACCGTCCGCCAGGTCCGCGCGGCGATCCCCGGCTGCGAGGTGCGCAACATCTACGGCCCCACCGAGGCCACCGTGTACGCCACCGCCTTCACCTGCGACCCGGCCGACCCCGACCGCGACCCGCCGATCGGCCGCCCGCTCGGCGGCGCCCGCGCCTACGTGCTGGACGACCGGATGCGCCCCACGCCCGTCGGCGCGCCCGGCGAGCTGTACCTCGCCGGGACCGGCGTCGCCCGCGGCTACCTGCGCCGCCCCGGACTGACCGCGTCCCGCTTCCTGCCCGACCCCTTCGCGGCGCCCGGCGGCCGCATGTACCGCACCGGCGACCGGGTGCGCTGGACGGCGGACGGCGACCTGGTCTACCTCGGCCGCGGCGACGACCAGGTCAAGGTGCGCGGCTTCCGCATCGAACTCGGCGAGGTGGAGGCGGCGCTGGCCCGGCACCCCGCGGTGGCCGCCGCGGCGGCCCGGGTGGTCGAACACGACGGCCACCGCCGCCTGATCGGCTACGCGGTGCCCCGCGCGTCCGGCCTCCCCGACGCGGCCGAACTGCGCGCCTTCCTCGGCAGCAGCCTCCCCGACCACCTGGTGCCCGCCCTGGTCGTGCCGCTGGAGCGGCTTCCGCTCGGCGCCACCGGCAAGCTCGACCGGCGGGCGCTGCCCGACCCCGAGTGGAGCGCCCCCGCCGCCGGAGCGACCCGGCAGCCCGGCACCGAGACGGAACGGACGCTGGCCGCCATCTGGCGCGACGTGCTCGGCGTGCCCGAAGTCGGGCTCGACGACAACTACTTCGCGCTGGGCGGCGACTCCATCCTCGGCATCCAGATCGTCTCCGCCGCCCGGCGCGCCGGACTCGCCCTGACCCCCCGGCACCTGTTCGCCCACCAGACCCTCGCCGAACTCGCCGCGGCCGCCGGGAACGTGCCCGCCGCCGCGACCGCCGCCGAACAGGGACCCGTGGTCGGCGAAGCCCCGCTGACCCCCGTGCAGCACTGGCTGCTCGACACCCTCGACGGCGACCGCGCCCACTTCAGCCAGGCCGTCTCCTACGAACTCGCGGCGGACGCCGACGAGACGCTGCTCCGGGCCGCGCTGGCCCTCGTCCTGGAGCACCACGACGCGCTGCGGATGCGCTTCGAGCGGGCCGCCGACGGGACCTGGCGGCAGCACGGGACCGCACCCGGCGCCGCCCCGCACCTGGAGGTCCACGACCGGCCGGCCGGCCCCGACCTGGCCGAGACCCTGGCCTCCGGCTTCGACCTGGCCGCCGGGCCGCTGCTGCGGGCCGCGCTGTGCCGCGGCGGCGACCGGCCGGTGCTGCTGCTCGCCGCACACCACCTGGTCGTCGACGCGGTGTCCTGGCGGCTGCTCCTGGAGGACCTGGACACCGCCTACCGCGCCCTGAGCGAGAGCGAACGCCCCGACCTCGGCGCCAAGACCACCTCCTTCCGCGCCTGGGCGCAGCGGCTCGCCGCGCACACCGCCTCCGGCGGCTTCGACGGCGAACTCGTCCACTGGAGCGGCCAGCGCGGCGACCCGCTCCCCGTCGACCTGCCCGGCGGCGCCAACACGGCCGCCGAGGAGGAGACGGTGACGGCGTCCCTGGACGCCGAGGACACCCGGCGGCTGCTCCAGGACGTCCCGGACGTCTACCGCACACGGGTCAACGACGTCCTCCTGTGCGCACTCGGCCGGGTGCTGGCCCGCTGGACCGGACGGGACCGGGTGACCGTCGCCCTGGAGGGCCACGGCCGCGAGGACCTGTTCGAGGACGCCGACCTCGCCCGCACCGCCGGCTGGTTCACCGCCATGTACCCGGTCACCCTCGACGTGGCACGGGACGCCGGACCCGGCGCCGCGCTCAAGGCCGTCAAGGAGAACCTACGGGCCGTCCCCGGCGGCGGACTCGGCTACGGCGCGCTGCGGTTCCTGCACCCCACGGCCGGACGGCGGCTGCCGGAGCTGCCGCAGATCGGCTTCAACTACCTGGGCCAGCAGGACTGGCACACCGCCCCCGGCGGCCTGCTGCACGCCCCGCACGGCGGCCTCACCGGCGGCATGGACCGCACGGCCGCCCGCCCCCACCTGCTGGACGTGCTGGGCCGGGTGAGCGGCGGCAGGCTGGAGTTCGCCTGGTCCTACTCCCGCGAGGCGCACCGGCGCGAGACCGTCGAGCGGCTCGCCGCCGACCTGGCGGACGAACTGCGCGCCCTGGTGCGGCACTGCGCCGAGCCCGGCGCCGGAGGCCGCACCCCGTCCGACTTCCCGCTGGCCCCCCTCGACCAGGCCGCCGTCGACCGCATCGCCGGGGACGGACGCGACGTGGCGGACGTCTACCCGCTCACGCCCACCCAGACCGGCATGGTCGTGCACGGCATGGACGAGGCCCGGCACGGCCTCTACGTGGAGCAGATCACCTTCGTGGTGGACGGCGCCCGCGACCTCGGACTGCTCGCCGCCGCCTGGCAGCACGTCGTCGACCGCACCCCGGTGCTGCGCACCTCCGTGGCCCTGCACGACGTGCCCGTACCGCTCCAGGTCGTGCACCGCCGCGCCGCCCTGCCGGTCGCCGAGCACGACTGGAGCGCCCTGCCCGAGGACCGGCGCGAGCGGGAGCTGGAGAAGCTGCTGGAGACCGAGCGGGCCCGGGGCCTCGCCCTGGACCGCCCGCCGCTGCTGCGCCTGCACCTGGTCCGGCTCGGCCCGGACGCGGTGCGCGTGGTGTGGACCTTCCACCACGTCCTGCTGGACGGCTGGAGCGTCTTCCACGTCCTGGGAGACGTCCTGGCCGCGCACGCCGCCCTCGCCCGCGGGGAACAGCCCCGGCTGCCCGAGCGCCGGCCCTTCGCGGACTACGCCGCCTGGCTCGCCGCCCGCGACGCCGACCGGGCCCGGCAGCACTGGCAGGGCGCCCTCGCGGACCTGGCCGCCCCGACCCCGCTGCCCTACGACCGCAGGCCCGCCCCGGGGACCACGGCCCGCTCCGGCACCTGGCTGTCGCAGCGCCTCGGCGCCGAGGAGACCTCGGCGCTCCAGGAGTTCGCCCGCCGGCGCCGGCTCACCCTCAACACCCTCGTGCAGGGCGCCTGGGCGCTGCTGCTGGCCCGCTGGAGCGGCGAGAGCGAGGTGTGCTTCGGCACGACCGTCTCGGGGCGCCCCTCCGACCTGCCCGGCGCCGACACCGTCACCGGCCTGTTCATCACCACCCTGCCCGCCCGCGCCCGCGTGGACGGCACGGCCCGCTGCGACGCGTGGCTGCGCGCCCTCCAGGAGGCGCGCGCCGAGGACCGCCGCTACGACCACGTGCCGCTGGGCGAACTGCACGGCCTGACCGGACTGCCGCCCGGAACGGCGATGTTCGACAGCCTGGTGGTGTTCGAGAACTACCCGGTGGGCGACGCCACCGCCGGCGCCCACGGCCTGACCCTGCGCGATCTGGACGCCCGCGAGGCCACCAACTACCCGCTCACCGTGGTCGTCTCGCCCGGCGACCGGCTCGCCGTCGAACTCGGCTACGACCCCCGCTGCTTCGACGAGGCCACCGCGCGGTCCCTGGCCGGACAGCTCCTGCACACCCTGCACGCACTGGCCGCCGCGGACGGCGGCGCCCGCCTCGACGACGTGGACGTGCTGCCGCCCGAGGAGCGGACCCGGCTGCTGCACGGCCCGGCCCGGCCGGACCTCGCCCCCCCACCCGCGGCCGTCCTGCCCGCGCTGGTCGAGGCCGCCGTGGACCGCTGGCCGGACGCGCCGGCGCTCACCGGCCCCGACCTGGAGCTGACCTTCGCGCAGACTGAGGCGCACGCCAACCGGCTCGCCCACCGCGTCCTCGCCCGGGGCGTGGCCCCCGGCGACGTCGTCGCGCTGCTGCTGCCGCGCTCCGTCGACATGGTTCTGGCCCAACTGGCCGTGGCGAAGGCGGGCGCCGCGTTCCTGCCCGTCGACCCCGCCTACCCGGAGGAGCGGATCGCGCTCATGCTGCGCGACGCCGCCCCGGCCCTCACCCTGGACGCCAAGGAGGTGGCCGCGCTGCTGGCCGACCCGGCGGACGACGTGCCCGGCCACCGGCCCGCCGACGCCGACCGCGCCCGCCCGCTCGACCTCGACGACCCGGCGTACGTCATCTACACCTCCGGATCCACCGGAACCCCCAAGGGCGTCGTCGTCACCCACCGCGGCATCGCCGCCTTCGCCGCCGCCGAGGCCGCCCACTACCAAGTGACCGCGGGCGACCGGGTGCTGGCCTTCGCCACGCCCAGCTTCGACGCCTCCGTGCTGGAGCTGTGCGCTTCGCTGCCGCACGGCGCCCGCCTGGTCGTCCCCGAGCCCGGCCCGCTGCTCGGGGCCCACCTGGCCGAGGTGCTGCGTGCCGAGCGCGTCACTCACACCCTGCTTCCGCCGGCCGCGCTCGCCACCCTGCCGCCCGACACGCCCGGCGCCCTGCCGGACCTGAAGACGCTGATCGTCGGCGCCGACGCGTGCGGCGCGGAGCTGGTCGCCCGCTGGGCCCCGCACCACCGCATGGTCAACTCCTACGGGCCCACCGAGGCCACCGTGGTCGCCACCTGGTCCGCGCCGCTCGCGCCGGACGGCGCCGCCCCGCCCATCGGCCGCCCGCTGCCCGCCGGCCGCGCCTACGTCCTGGACGCCCGGCTGCGCCCGGTCGCCGACGGGGCGCCCGGCGAACTGTGGCTGAGCGGACCCGCCCTGGCCCGCGGCTACCTCGGCCGTCCCGGCCTGACCGCGGCCCGCTTCACCGCCGACCCCTTCGGACCGCCCGGCGCCCGCATGTACCGCACCGGCGACCTGGTGCGCCGCGACGCGCAGGGCGAGCTGTACTACCTCGGCCGCACCGACCACCAGCTCAAGCTGCGCGGCCACCGCATCGAGGCGGGCGAGGTCGAGGCCGCCCTGGTGCGCCACCCGGCGGTGCTGGACGCCGTGGTGAGCGTGCGGGAGGACGAACCGGGCCTGCCCCGGCTGGTCGCCCACCTGCTCACCGCCCCCGGCGCCGAGCCGCCCGTCGGCGCCGAACTGCGGGCCCTCGCCGCCCGCTCGCTGCCCGGCTACATGATCCCCACGGCGTTCGCCGTCCTCGACCGGTTCCCGCTGACCGAGAACGGCAAGACCGACCGGGCGGCGCTGCCCGTGCCCGCCCCGGCCGAGGCCGAGGACCGGGCCGCGCACGTGGCGCCCCGCACCCCGACCGAGGAGGCGCTCGCGGCCGTCTGGGAGGACGCCCTCCAGACGGCCGTGGGCGCCGAGGACGACTACTTCCTGCTCGGCGGCGACTCGATGCGCGCCCTGCTCATCGCCTCCCGCGCCAACGACGTGTTCGGGGTCGCCCTCACCCCGCGCGACGTCCTGGTCTCCCGCACCGTCGCCGCCCTGGCGGAACTGGTGGAGGAGCAGGTGCTCAGCGAACTCGAAGACGCCGCTCACGGCGGCCCCGACCACGACGAACGGTGAGGATCCGACGATCATGACGTCTTCGAAGCCTTCCAGGCGAGACCGAGCCGAAGCACTGCCCGAGGAGATGCGGGAGGCCCTGCGCCGCCGGCTGGCCGGACGCGCCCAGAGCGCGTCCGGCGCCCCGGGCGGCCCCGCGGGCATACCGCGCGCCGACCGCGACCGCCCGCTGCCGCTGTCCTTCGCCCAGCAGCGCCTGTGGTTCCTGGACCGGCTGCGGCCCGGCGACGCCCGCTACAACAGCGCCGTCGCGCTGCGCCTCACCGGCGCCGTGGACCGCGCCGCCCTCGAAAAGGCCCTGGCCGTCGTCGCCGGCCGCCACGAGGCGCTGCGCACCACGTTCGAGGAGACCGACGGCCGCCCCGCGCAGCGGGTGCGCCCGGCGGGCCCGGTGCCGCTGCCGGTCCGGGACGTGGCCGCCGCGGACCTCGACGCGGTGCTGCTCGCGGAGTACTCCCGTTCCTTCGACCTGGGCGCCGGGCCGCTGCTGCGCGCCCTGCTGCTGCGCGAGGCCGCGGGCTCCCACGTCCTGCTGCTGACCGCCCATCACATCGTCACCGACGGCTGGTCGATGGGCGTCGTCCTGGACGAACTGGTCACCGTCTACGACGCCCTGGCACGCGGCGACGCACCGGCCCTGCCGCCGGTCGCGACCCAGTACCCGGACTTCGCGGCCTGGCAGCGCGACCAGTTGTCCGGCGCCCGGCTGGAGCGCCACCTCGCCTACTGGAAGGAGCAGTTGGCGGGTGCGGTGGCCCCGGAACTGCCCCTGGACCGGCCCCGGAACGGCGAGGAGGCGGGAGAGGGCGCCGTGCACGCCTTCACCGTCCCCGCCGCGCTCACCGGCAGGCTCCGCGACCTCGCCGCCGCGCGGCACACCACCCTCTACACGGCCCTGGTCGCCGCGGCTCAGGCGCTGCTCGCCCGCTGGTCCGGCCAGGACGAGAGCGTCATCGGCTCGCTGACCCCCGGCCGCTCCCGCACCGACCTGGAACGGGCCGTCGGCTTCTTCGTCAACACCGTCGTCCTGCGCACCCCGGTGGAGGCCGCCGACTCCTTCCGGAGTCTGCTGGACCGGACCGCCCAGACGGTCAACGACGCCTTCGCACACGGCGACACGCCCTTCGAACGGATCGTGGAGGCGGTCGGCGCCAGCCGCGAGGCGGGCCGCAACCCGTTGTTCGACGCCATGGTCCTGCTGCACCCCGACCCGCCCGCCGCGAGCGCCCCGCACGGCCTGGCCGCCGCCCCGGTCGCCGTCCCCCGGAACGCGGCCACCTTCGACCTGAGCATCGAGTTCGTCCCCGACGGCGACGCCCTGACCGGCCTGCTGGAATACCGCACCGACCTGATCGACCCCGCCACCGCCCGCCGCATGGCCGGGCAACTGCTCCGGCTCATGGAGGAGGCCGCGGCCGCGCCCGACCGGCCGCTGGGCGCCCTCGCGCTGCTGTCCGAGCAGGAGGCACGCCAGGTCACCCACGACTGGAACGCCACCGCCCTCCCCGTCGACGACGCCCTCCACCCGCAGATATTCGAGGCGCAGGCCGCCCGCACCCCCACCGCCCTCGCCCTGGTCGCCGGCCGGGAGCGGCTGGACTACGCCGACCTCAACGCCCGCGCCAACCGGCTCGCCCACCACCTCATCGCGCGCGGCGCCGGACCCGAACGGCTGGTCGCGTTGCGGCTGCCGCGCACCGCCGACATGATCACGGCCATCCTCGCCGTGTGGAAGTCCGGCGCCGGCTACCTGCCCCTGGACCCCGCCCTGCCCGAGGAACGCGTCCGCTTCCTGCTGGACGACGCCCGCCCGGCCTTGGTCCTGGACGAGGCCGCGCTCGCCGCGGTCCCCGCCGACGCACCCGACACCGACCCCACCGACGCCGACCGGCCGGCCCCGCTGGACCCGTGGCACACCGCCTACGTCATCTACACCTCGGGCTCCACCGGCCGCCCCAAGGGCGTGGCCGTGCCGCACCGCGCGGCGGCCCACCTGCTCGCCGCCCACCGGGCCGGGTTCGTCGCCGACGCGGGCGGCGGCCCGCTGCGGGTGGCGCTCACCGCCTCGTTCTCCTTCGACACCTCGCTCGAAGGCGTGCTGCTGCTCGCCGACGGCCACCCCCTGCACCTGGTCGACGAGACGACCCGGATGGACCCGGCCGCGCTGGTCGAGTACGTCGTCGAGCACCGCGTCGACTTCCTCGACCTGACCCCGTCCTACCTGCGCCAACTGCTGCCCGCCGGACTGCTGACCGACCCGCGCCACCGCCCCCGCGTCCTCATGCTCGGCGGCGAGGCGATCGGCCCGGCCCTGTGGCGCGAGCTGGCCGCCGTCCCGGACGTGGCCGCTTACAACTTCTACGGCCCCACTGAGTGCACCGTCGACGCCCTGGCCTGCCGGATCGACGGCGCCGGCCGGCCCCTGGTGGGCCGCCCGCTGCCCAACACCCGCGCCTACGTGCTGGACGACCGCCTCCAGCCGGCGCCGCCCGGCGTCGGCGGCGAACTGTACCTGGCGGGCGAGCAGGTGGCCCGGGGCTACGCCGGACGTCCGGGCCTGACCGCGGCACGGTTCCTGCCCGACCCGTACGGGCCGCCCGGAACCCGCATGTACCGCACCGGCGACCTGGCCCGGTGGACCGCCGACGGACGGCTGGACTACCTCGGGCGCGCCGACGACCAGGTCAAGGTGCGCGGCCACCGCATCGAGCCCGGCGAGATCGAGGCCGCCCTGCTCTACCTGCCCGGGACCGCCGCCGCCGCGGTCGTCGCGGCGCCCGACGCGCAGGGCCACCTCCGGCTGGCCGCCTACGTCGTCCCGGCGCCCGGCGCCGCCCGGCTGGAGGCGGCCGCGCTGCGGGCGGCCCTGCGCCGCGTGCTGCCCGACCACATGGTGCCGTCCTCGTTCACCGCGCTGGACGCGCTGCCGCTGACCGTCAGCGGCAAGCTGGACCGCCGCGCGCTGCCCGCCCCCGACGTCGAAGGCGGCGACGCGGAAAGGGAGTTCACGGCGCCCCGCACCCCGGACGAGGAGATCCTGGCCGGCATCTGGGCCGAGGTGCTGGGCGTGACCCGGGTGGGCGTCACGGACAACTTCTTCGAGCTGGGCGGCGACTCGATCCTCAGCATCCAGGCCGTCTCCCGGGCCCGCGCCGCCGGGCTGCACCTGAACTCCCAGGACGTCTTCCGCCACCAGACGGTCGCCGCCCTGGCCGCGGCCGCGTCCCCGCGCACCGCCGCCGTGCCCGTGCCGCGCCGCCCGCAGGAGGACGGCCCCGGCCCGCTGACCCCGGTCCAGGAGTGGTTCTTCGCCACGCACGGCCCGCTGCGCCACTTCAGCATGTCGATGCTGCTCGACCTGCCGCACGACCTCGACGAGCCGGCGCTGAACCGCGCGTTGGACGCCGTCGTGGCCCACCACCCCAGCCTGCGCGCCCGGTTCGCCCAGGACGCGGGCACGGGCGCCTGGCGGCAGCACCCCGGCGCCGGCCCGGCCGCCGGACTCCTCACCCGCTGCCACGCCCCGGACGCCGCCGCCCGCACCGAGGCCGCCGAGGCCGCCCGCGCCGCCCTCGACCCCGCCACGGGCGCCCTCCTGCGCGCCGCCCTGCTGCCGCCCGCCGACGGCGGCCGCCCGCAACTGTTCCTGACGGCGCATCATCTCGCCGTCGACAGCGTCTCCTGGCGGGTGCTGCTCGCCGACCTCGAAGTCGCCTACCGGCAGGCGGCGAACGGCCAGGCGCCGCGACTGGACCCCGAGCACACGCCGTTCACCGCATGGGCCCGGCGGCTGACCGAACGGGTGCGGTCCGCGGACCTCGACGACGACCTGCCCTACTGGACCGCCGAGACCGCCCGGCCGCGCACCCCGCTGCCCGTCGACCTGCCCGGCGCCCCGCTGGCCGGCTCGGTGCGCACCGTGCGCGGCCGCCTGGACCGCGCCGCCACCGACGCCCTGCTGCGCCGGGTCCCCGGCGTGTACCGCACCCAGGTCAACGACGTGCTCCTGAGCGCGCTCGGCCGGGTGCTCGCCGACTGGGCGGGCGCCGAGCAGGTGACCGTCGCCCTGGAGGGCCACGGCCGCGAGGACCACCTCGCCGAGGGCGCCGATCTCTCCCGTACCGTCGGCTGGTTCACCACCCAGTACCCGGTCACCCTCGCCCCGGCGGGACCGCCCGGCGCCCCCGACTGGGGCGCCACGCTGAAGTCCGTCAAGGAGCGGCTGCGGGCCGTGCCCCGGCGCGGACTGAGCTACGAGGCGCTGGCCCGGCTCGGCTCGCCCGCCGAGGCCGCCGCCGCCCTGCGCGAACTGCCGCTGCCCCAGGTGTGCTTCACCTACCACGGACAGTGGGAGACGGCCGAGGGAGGGGACTTCGCCCCGGCCGCCGAGACGCTCGGCCGGGACATGGACGCCGCCGAGCCGCTGGACCACCTCCTGGACGTGTCGGCCGCCGTCGCCGACGGCGAGCTGGAGATCACCTGGCACTACAGCGACCAGGTGCACCGGGAGAGCACCGTCCAGGACCTCGCGGACGGCCTGGTGCGGGCGCTGACCGAGGTGACCGAGCACTGCGCGCGCCCCGGCGCGGGCGGACGCACTCCCTCCGACTTCCCGCTGGCCCGCCTGGACCAGGCCGGCGTCGACCGCGTCGCCGGAGACGGCCGGTCCGTGGAGGACCTGCTGCCGCTCACCCCGCTCCAAGAGGGCATGCTCTTCCACCGGCTGGTCGGCGGCCCCGACGACGTGTACGTCGACCAGGCCGCGCTGCTCCTCGACGGGGTGAACGACCCCGACGCGCTCGCCGCCGCCTGGCAGCGGGTCGTCGACCGCACCCCGGCCCTGCGCACCTCGGTGGTCTGGGAGGGCGTGCCCGCCCCGCTCCAGGTCGTGCACCGCCAGGTCCGGCTGCCCGTCGAGCACGCGGACTGGCGGTCGCTGGACGAGGCCGAGCGGGACGCCCGGCTGGAGCGGCTGCGCGCCGACGACCTGGCGCGCGGCCTCGACCTGGCCGCCGCGCCCCTGATGCGGCTCACCCTCGTCCGGCTGCCCGACGCCCGGCTGCACCTGCTGTGGACCTCCCACCACCTGATCCTGGACGGCTGGAGCCTGGCCCAGGTGCTCACCGACGTGTTCGCCGAGTACACGGCCCTCACCGCAGGCGCCGAACCGAAGCCCGCCGTGCGCCGGCCCTTCGGCGACTACGTGCGCTGGCTCGCCGACCAGGACGCCGAGGCCGCCCGCACGCACTGGAGCGCCGTCCTCGACGGCTTCGCCTCCCCGACCCCGCTGCCCGTGGACCGGCCGCGCCGCGCCGGGCACGAGACCCGCTCCGCCGGGGTGCACACCGCCGCCCTCTCCGACGCCGCGTCCGCACGTCTGAGCGGCGCCGCGCGGGCGGCCGGACTCACCCTGGGCACCGTGGTGCAGGGCGCGTGGGCGCTGCTGCTGTCCCGCTACGCCGCCGAGCCGGACGTGCTGTTCGGCACCACCGTCTCCGGACGCCCCGACGACCTGCCGGGCGTGGAGTCCATGGTCGGCATGTTCATCAACACGCTGCCCACCCGGGTCCGCGTCGACGAAGGGCGCACCGCCGCCGCCTGGCTGCGCGAGCTTCAGGAGGCGCAGGCCGACGCGCGCCGCTTCGCCGCGGCGTCCCTCGCCGAACTCACCGCGCTCAGCGACGTGCCGACCGGCGCCGCCCTGTTCGACAGCATGGTCGCCTTCGAGAACTACCCCTTCGACGACACGAGTTCGGCGGGCTCCGGAGTGCGGCTGGCCGACGTCTCCTCGCGCGACGCCACCAACTACCCGCTGGTGCTGCGCGCCTACCAGGGCGAGCGGTTCGGCTTCGACGTCGCCTACGACCCCGACCTGTTCGACGCGGCCACCGTGCGGGCGCTCGCCGACCGGCTGTGCCTGCTGCTCACCGAGCTGGCCGACGACCCCGAGCGCCCGCTGAGCGCGCTCGCCTGGACGACCGCCGAGGAACGCCGCCGCCTGCTCACCGAGTGGAACGGCGCCGAGGAGGGCCGCCCCGCCGACACCCTCGTCGGCCTCTTCGAGGCGCAGGCCGCCCGCACCCCGACCGCCGAGGCCGTCACCTGCGGCGACGACCGCCTCGACTACGCCGAGCTGGACGCGCGGGCGAACCGGCTCGCCCACCGCCTGGCCGAACTCGGGGCGCGGCGGGAGCGGTTCGTGGCCCTCTCGCTGCCCCGCGGCGCCGACCTGGTGGTGGCCGTCCTCGCCGTCCTCAAGACCGGGGCCGCCTACCTGCCCGTCGACCCCAAGCTCCCCGCCGAACGCGTCGCCCACCTCCTCGCCGACGCCGCCCCGGCGGCCTGGGTGACCGCCGCGGAGACGGCCGGGGACGGCGCCGTGCCCGTGCTGCGCCTGGACGACCCCGAGGTGCGCGCCGACCTGGCCCGGCGCCCGGTGACCGGCCCGGCCGGCCCGGACCGCGGGCCGCTGCCCGAGAGCCCCGCCTACGCCATCTACACCTCCGGCTCCACCGGCCGCCCCAAGGGCGTCGTCATCCCGCACGCCAACGTGGTCCGCCTGTTCACCCGGACCAGCCAGTGGTTCGGCTTCGACCACACCGACGTGTGGACGCTGTTCCACTCCTATGCCTTCGACTTCTCCGTCTGGGAGCTGTGGGGCCCGCTGCTGCACGGCGGCCGGCTCGTCGTCGTGCCCGACGACACCGCCCGCTCCCCGGAGGACTTCCTGCGCCTGCTCGCCGACGAACAGGTCACCGTCCTCAACCAGACGCCGTCCGCGTTCTACCCGCTGGTCCGCGCGGACGCCGAACTCCCCGACGTCAGCGCCCGGCTGGCGCTGCGCACGGTGGTCTTCGGCGGCGAGGCGCTGGACGTGTCCCGGCTCGCCGACTGGTACGCCCGCCACCCGGACGACGCGCCGCGCCTGGTGAACATGTACGGCATCACCGAGACCACCGTGCACGTCACCTACGCCCCGCTGGAGCGGGCGGCGGCCCGCCCCGGCGCCGCGAGCCCCATCGGCGCCGGCATCCCCGACCTGCGGGTCTACGTCCTCGACGGCGCGCTGAACGTCGTGCCGCCGGGCGCGGTCGGGGAGATGTACGTCGCCGGAGAGGGCCTGGCCCGCGGCTACCTGAACCGGCCCGGCCTCACCGCGACCCGCTTCGTCGCCGACCCGTTCGGACGCCCCGGCGCCCGCATGTACCGCACCGGCGACCGGGCCCGCTGGCGGGCCGACGCCGCCCTGGAGTACCTGGGCCGCGCCGACCAGCAGGTGAAGATCCGCGGCTACCGCATCGAACCCGGCGAGATCGAGGCCGCCCTGCACGCCCACCCGGGGGTGGGCGCCGCCGCCGTGGGCGTCTACGAGGACGCCGCCGGCACCCGGCGGCTGGTGGCCCACGTCGTCGGCGCCGGCAGCGGCGCCGACGTTTTGCCGCCGCCGCCCGCCGCCGAACTCCGCGCGCACCTGGAGCGGTCGCTGCCCGCGCACATGGTGCCCGCCGCCTATGTGCCGCTGCCCGCCCTGCCGCTCACCCCCAACGGCAAGCTCGACCGGCGCGCCCTGCCCGCGCCCGGCCCCGACGGCTTCGCCGCCGACGCCGAGCGGACCCCGCTGCGCACGGCCGCCGAACGGCTGGTCGCCGCCGCGTGGACCGACGTCCTGGACACCGGCGAGATCGGCGCCGACGACGACTTCTTCGCCCTCGGCGGCGACTCCATCCTCGCCGTACGCGTCACCTCCCGGCTGCGCGCCGCCTTCGGCGCAGACGTCTCGCCGCGGCTGCTGTTCACCCACCCGACGCTGTCCGACCTCGCGGCCGCCCTCGGCGACCCACCCGACGCGCCCGCGGCGCCGGCCCGCGCCATCCCGGCCGCCGACCCGGCCGC
The DNA here is from genome assembly GCF_040644415.1 of Streptomyces sp. NPDC046985. Taxonomy (NCBI): domain Bacteria; kingdom Bacillati; phylum Actinomycetota; class Actinomycetes; order Kitasatosporales; family Streptomycetaceae; genus Streptomyces; species Streptomyces sp. NPDC046985. The sequence continues at coordinate 110,993 of NZ_JBEYWK010000011.1, read as the reverse complement.
GCCCGCGCCGCTGTCCCACGCCCAGCAGCGGCTGTGGTTCCTGGACCGCTTCGAGCCGGGCAGCACCGAGTACACGACCCTGTCGGTGCTGCGCCTCACCGGCCCGCTCGACCGGTCCGCCCTGCACACGGCGCTGGACGGCCTGGTCGCCCGGCACGAGTCGCTGCGCACCGTCTTCGGCGAGCAGGACGGCCAGGCCCGGCAGATCGTCCGCCCGCCCGCGCCGGTCGACCTCCCGGTGGAGGACTGCCCGGACGCCGACGCGCTGGACGCCCTGGTGGACCGCGAGGCCGCCCAGCCGTTCGACCTGGGCGCCGGTCCGCTGCTGCGCGCCCGGCTGGCCCGGCTCACCGGCGAGCAGAACGAGACGAACGCGGAAAACGGGGAGGACGAGAAGGACGGGGAGCACGTCCTGGTGCTGGCCGTGCACCACATCGTCACCGACGGCTGGTCCATGGGCGTCCTCGGCCGCGACCTCGGCGAACTGTACGCGGCGGCCCTGGAAGACCGCCGCCCCGACCTGCCCGAGCCGTCCGTGCGGTATGCCGACTACGCGGCCTGGCAGCGCACCCGCACCGAGCAGGCCGAGACCGATCTCGCGCACTGGCGGCGGGCGCTGGACGGCGTCACGCCGCTGGAGCTGCCCACCGACCGGCCGCGCCCGGCCGTGCGCACCCGCGACGGCGCCCTGGTCACCTTCGCCTTGCCCGCCGCGCTCACCGACCGGCTGCGCGAGCGCGGCCGGGAGGCCGACGCCACCCTGTACATGACCTTGCTGACGGCCTGTCAGGTTCTGCTCGCCCGCTGGGCCGGCCAGCAGGACGTCACCGTCGGCACCGTCACCGCGGGCCGGGAGCGGCCCGAACTGCACGACGTGGTCGGCATGTTCGTCAACACCCTGGTGCTGCGTGCCCAGGTGCGCCCGGACCTGCCGTTCCGCACGCTGCTGTCCGAGGTGCGCGGCACCGTCCTGGAGGCCGTCGCCCACCAGGACGTGCCCTTCGAACGCGTGGTGGACGCCCTCCAGCCGGAGCGGGACACCAGCCGCACCCCGCTGTTCCAGGTCATGGTGGCCCTGCACAACCTGGGCGCCGAGGCGCCCCGGCTGCCCGGCCTGGAGGTGCGGCCGGTGACCCCGCCGGTCCGCAACGCCACCTTCGACCTCGCCTTCGACTTCGTCGAGCAGGACGGCGGCCTCACCGGCCATCTGGAGTACAGCACCGGCCTGTTCGACGCCGACACCGCCGAGGACCTGACCGCCCGGCTGTGCATCCTGCTGGAGGCCGCCGCCGAGGACCCGGACCGCGCCGTCGGCGACCTGCCGCTGATGAGCGGCGCCGAACGGCAGCGGGTGCTGCGGCACGGGCAGGGCCAGCCGCTGCCCGCGCCGGACAGCACCTTCCCCGCCCTGTTCGAGGCGCAGGCCGCCCGCACCCCGCACCTCACCGCCCTGGTGGCACGCGACGGCGCCCACGACTTCGCCGCGCTCAACGAGCGGGCCAACCGGCTCGCCCACCACCTCATCGCCCTGGGCGCCGGCCCCGAGACCGTGGTCGCCCTGCGGCTGCCGCGCACCAGCGACCTGGTGGCGGCGCTGCTCGCGGTCGCCAAGTCGGGCGCCGCGCTGCTCAGCCTCGACCCGGGACTGCCCGAGGAGCGCGCCCGGTTCCTCCTGGAGGACGCCCGCCCGCACAGCGTGCTCACCGAGGACGACCTGCGCGCGCTGGACTGGGACCGGCTGCCCTCGCACGATCCCACCGACGCCGACCGCGTCCGCCCGCTGCGGCCGGAGAACACGGCGTACCTCATCTACACCTCCGGCTCCACCGGCCGCCCCAAGGGCGTCGCCGTCGAACACCGGCAGTTGGTCAACCTCTGCCACGACCACCGCGCGCACCTGGTCGCCCCGCACACCGCGGACGGCGGCCGGCTGCGGGCCGCGCTCAGCGCCTCGTTCTCCTTCGACACCTCCTGGGAAGGGCCGCTGCTGCTCGCCCTCGGCCAGCAGGTGCACCTGATCGACGACGACGTGCGCCTGGACCCCGAGGCGTTCTGCGCCCAGATCGCCGACGAGGCCCTGGACCTGGTGAACGTCACCCCGTCCTTCCTGCGCGAACTCACCTCCGCCGGACTGCTCGCCCCCGGCCGGCACTGCCCGCGGCTGCTGCTGGTCGGCGGCGAGGCCGTCTCCGCCGCCGCCTGGCGCGAACTGGCCGCCGCCGAGGACGAGCTGGGCATCGCCGTCTACAACATGTACGGGCCCACCGAGTGCACCGTCGACGCCGTCTACGGTCGCTGCGCCGACCGCCCCGACCGCCCCGTCATCGGCCGCCCCGGCGGCGGCCTGCGCGCCTACGTCCTGGACGCCGCGCTGCGCCCGGCGCCGCCCGGCGTCCCCGGCGAGCTGTACCTCGCCGGGGCCCAGGTGGCCCGCGGCTACCTGAACCGGCCCGGCCTGACCGCCGCACGCTTCCTGCCCGACCCGTTCGGCGCGCCGGGGGAGCGGATGTACCGCACCGGCGACCTGGCCCGCTGGGACCGGGCGGGACTCCTGGAGTTCCTGGGCCGGGCCGACGAGCAGGTGAAGATCCGCGGGTTCCGCATCGAGCCCGGCGAGGTGGAGAGCGCCCTGCTCGGCCACCCGGACGTCGCCGAGGCCGCGGTCGCCGCCCGCGAGCACGCCGGCCGGCTGATGCTCGTCGCCTACGTGGTCCCCGCCGGGGACGCCGCCCCCTCCGCCGACGACCTGCGGCTGCGGCTGCGGCAGACGCTGCCCGACCACATGGTGCCCGCCGCGTTCGTCCCGCTCGACCGGATCCCCCGCACGACCAGCGGCAAGACCGACCGCCGCGCCCTGCCCGACCCGCCCGCGCAGCCCGACGGACTCACCTCGTACGTCGCGCCCCGGCCCGGGGCAGAGGAGCGACTGGCCGCGATCTGGTCCGAGGTGCTCGGCGTCGAACGGGTGGGCGCGCGGGACAACTTCTTCGCGCTCGGCGGCGACTCCATCCTCAGCATCCAGATCGTCTCCCGCGCCCGGCAGGCCGGACTCGCCCTCGCCGCCAAGGACGTCTTCCGGCACCAGACCGTCGCCGAACTCGCCCTGTGCGCGGGGGAGACCGCCCCCGCCGCGGCCGTCTCCGGCCAGCGGCCCCCGGACCAGGCGCCCCTCACCCCGATCCAGCGCTGGTACCTGGACGGCCGCGGCCCCGGCGACCCGCTGCGCTTCACCATGACCCAGCGCCTCGAACTGGCCCCCGGCGCCGACGCGTCCCGCCTGAGCCGGGCCGCCGACGCCCTGGTGGACCGGCACGCAGCCCTGCGCACCCGCTTCGCGCACGGCGACGCGGGCTGGCGCCAGGAACCCCTTCCCGGCGCTCCGGACGCCGTCTTCGTCCGGCACGACGCGGCGGGGCTCGACGACGCGGCGCTGGAGGCCGAGGTCCAGCGGCTCACCGACCAGGCGCAGGCCGCCCTCGACCCCACCGCGGGCCGGGTCGTCCGCGTCCTGTTCTTCGACCGCGGCGCCCAGCGGCCCGGCCAGCTCGTCGTCACCGTGCACCATCTCGCTGTCGACGGCGTCTCCTGGCGCATCCTGCTGGCGGACCTCGCCGCCGCGTACCGGGCGGCCGCGGACGGGAGGCCCGCGACGCTGCCGCCCGCCGGCACCTCCTTCGGCCACTGGGCCCAGCGCCTGGAGCGGCACACCCGCTCCGGCGCCCTCGACGCCGACCTGGACCACTGGCGGCGCACCGGCGACGCCCCGGCCGAGCTGCCCGCCGGACGGCCCGGACCCAACGCCTACGGCGACGCCGCCACGGTCACCGTCGCCCTGGACGCCGAGACCACCGACGCCCTGCTGCGCCGCGTCCCCGACGTGTACCGCACCCAGATCAACGACGTGCTGCTCAGCGCCCTCGGCCACACCCTCGCCCAGTGGTGCGGCCGGGACGCCGTCCTGATCGGCGTGGAGGGCCACGGCCGCGAGGATCTCTTCGCCGACGTCGACCTGTCCCGCACGGTGGGCTGGTTCACCGCCGAGTTCCCACTCGCCCTGCGCGTCGACCCGGCCGCCGGCTGGCACGACACCCTCCGCTCGGTCAAGGAGCAGTTGCGCGCGGTCCCGCTGCACGGACTGAGCCACGGCGCGCTGCGCCACCTGCTGCCCGACGGCCCGCTCACCGGCGCGCCCGCCCCGCAGGTCGGCTTCAACTACCACGGCCAGTGGGACGCCGGCGGCGACGACGACGGCCTCTACCGCGCCTCCCTGCCCCCGGCGGGCCGCGACACCGACCCCGCCGCACCGCGCCCGTACGTCCTGGACGTCACCGGCGTGGTCCAGGGCGGACGGCTCGAACTGGGCTGGACCTACCCGGCGGCCGTGTACGACGAGGACGCGGTGCGCGCGCTCGCCGAGGGGATGACCGCGGCCCTGCGCGACATCGCCGCGCACTGCGCGCGCCCCGAAGCGGGCGGCCGCACCCCGTCCGACTACCCGCTCGCCGGGCTGCCGCAGGACCGGCTCGACCGGCTCGTCGGCGACGGCCGGCACGTCGAGGACGTGCTGCCGCTCACCCCGCTCCAGTCCGGGATGCTCTTCCACGGCCTGGTGGACACCGAGGGCGCCTACTTCGACCGCATCGCGGTACGGCTGTCCGGGGTGGCCGACCCGCGGGCGTTCGCCGCCGCCTGGCAGCAGGTCGCCGACCGCACCCCGGCGCTGCGCACCAGCGTGCACTGGCGCGACCTGCCGCACCCGGTGCAGGTGGTCCACCGCCGCGCCGAACTGCCCGTCCGCCACCTCGACTGGCGCGCTCTCACCGCCGAGCGGCGCACCGAGGAGACCGGGCGGCTGCTCGCCGAGGACCGCGCCGCGGGCATGGACGTGACCACCGCGCCCCTCACCCGCCTCACCCTGGCCGCGCTGCCCGGTGACGAGGTGCTGTTGCTGTGGTCCACCCACCACATCGCCCTGGACGGCTGGAGCAGCGGGCACCTGCTCACCGAGGTGTGCGAGCGCTACGCCGCGCTCACCGGCGGCCCCGACGCCGCGCCCCCGGTGCGGCGGCCGTTCGCCGACTTCCTGCGCTGGCTGCACGAGCAGGACGAGACGGCGGCCGAGGAGCACTGGGCGGACGCGCTGGCCGGGTTCACCGCCCGCACCCCGCTGCCGTACGACCGCACGCCCGGCGAGGCGCACCGCGCCCGCTCCGCCGCCCTGGTCCGCCGCGAGCTGGACGAGCGGGTCTCCGAGCGGCTGCGGCGGACCGCCGCCCGCGCGGGACTGACCGTCAACACCGTGGTGGAGGGCGCCTGGGCGCTGCTGCTGGCCCGCACCAGCGGACGCGACGACGTGCTGTTCGGCGCCACCGTCTCCGGACGCCCGGCCGAACTCCCCGGCGTCGAGAGCATGATCGGCATGTTCATCAACACCGTGCCCACCCGGGTCCGGCTGCCCCGGGGCGCGGTGCTGCCCTGGCTGCGCGGCCTCCAGGAGGCGCAGAGCGAGGCGCGCCGGCACGACTTCCTCGCCCTGCCCCGCATCCAGGCCCGCACCGGCGTCCCCGCCGGGGAGCCGCTGTTCGACAGCATGGTGGTGTTCGAGAACTATCCGGTCGACGAGGCGGCCGCCGCCCGCACCGGCGTGCACGTGGCCGAGGTGCATGCCGACGACGCCACCACCTTCCCCTGGTGCCTGCGCGCCCACCTCGCCGAACGGCTCGGCTTCGACCTCGCCTACGACCCCGCGCTGTTCGACGCCGCCACCGTCGAGCGCGCCGTGGGGCGCCTCGCCGTGCTGCTCACCGCGCTCGCCGACGGCCTCGACGGCGACCTCGCCGACCTGGACCCGCTGACCCCGGCCGACCGCGAGCTGCTGGCCGACTGGAACGCCCCGGCCCGCACCGCCGTCCCGGCCAGCCCCGTCGGCCTGTTCGCCGCACAGGCCCGCCGCACCCCGGACGCCGTCGCCGTCCGCGACGGCGACACCGAACTGACGTACCGTCAACTCGCGGACTGGGCCGACCGGCTCGCCGCCCGACTCGTCGCCGACGGCCTCGCCCCGGAGGACCGGGTGGCGCTGCTGATGGACCGCTCGGCCTCCCTCGTCGTGGCCCAGCTCGCGGTCCTCGTCGCGGGCGGCGCCTATCTGCCCGTGGACACCCGCGCCCCGAAGGAGCGCCGCGACGTCCTGCTCGCCCAGGCGGGCGTGGCGGTCCGGCTCACCGCCGCCGACGTCGCCGCCGCCCGCACTGGCGCCGCCGTGACGGCCGAGCCGCCGGCCGCCGACCCGGACCGTCTTGCCTACGTGATGTTCACCTCCGGCTCCACCGGCCGTCCCAAGGCGGTCGCCGTGAGGCACCGCGACGTGGCGGCGCTGGCCACCGACAGCCGCTTCGCCAGCGGGGTGTGCGACCGGGTGCTGCTGCACTCCCCGGTGGCGTTCGACGCCGCCACCTTCGAGGTGTGGACGCCGCTGCTCACCGGCGGACGCGTGGTCGTCGCCGCCCAGGAGACCGTGGACGCCGCCCTGCTGCGGCGGCTGGCGGGAGCGGGGGAGCTGACCGCGCTGTGGCTGACCGCCGGTGTGTTCCGGCTGCTCGCCCAGGACGCCCCGGACTGCTTCGCCGGGCTGCGCCAGGTCTGGACCGGCGGCGACGTCGTGCCCGCCGCGGCCGTGCGCCGGGTGCTCGCCGCCTGCCCCGGCCTGAGCGTCGTGGACGGCTACGGACCCACCGAGACCACCACCTTCGCGACGTCCTTCGCCCTCAGCGACCCCGCGGCCGTCCCCGGCGCCGTGCCCATCGGCCATCCCCTGGACGACATGCGCGTGCAGGTGCTCGACGCCCGCATGCGGCCGGTGCCGCCGGGCTGCGCGGGCGAGCTGTACCTGTCCGGCGAGGGCGTCGCGCGCGGCTACCTCGGCCGCCCCGGCGACACCGCCGCCCGCTTCCTCGCCGACCCCGCCGGTCCGCCCGGAGACCGCATGTACCGCACCGGCGACCTGGCCCGGCGCCGCCCCGACGGCGCCGTGGAGTTCCTGGGACGCGCCGACGACCAGGTCAAGATCCGCGGCTTCCGCGTGGAGCCCGGCGAGGTCGAAGCCGTCCTCGCGGCCCACCCCGGCGTCGTGGACGTGGCCGTCCTGGCCCGCCAGGACGGACCCGGCGCGAAACGGCTGGTGGCCTACGTGGTCGGCCCGGCCGGCCAGGACGCCGCGGAACTCGCGGACTTCGCGGGCCGCGCGCTGCCCGACTACCTGGTGCCCTCCGCGTTCGTGCCGCTCGACGCGCTGCCGCTCAGCGGCAACGGCAAGGTCGACCGGGCGTCCCTCCCGGCGCCCCAGGCCCCCGCCGCACGCGAGCGGGTCGAACCGCGCACCGAGGCCGAACGCCGCACCGTCGAGGTCTTCGGCCAGGTGCTCGGCATCGAACCGCCCGGCGTCGAGGACGACTTCTTCCAGCTCGGCGGCGACTCCATCCTCAGCATCCGGCTCGCCGCCCGCCTCACCGAGGCCCTCGGCGCCGACCTCACGCCCCGGGACGTCTTCACCCGCCCCACCCCGGCCGGACTCGCCGCCCTGCTCGCCGAGCAGCGGCCCCCCGCCCGCTCGGCCATCGTCCCCGTCCCGCGCGACGCGACGGCCCCGACCCCGATGTCCTACGCCCAGCAACGCCTTTGGTTCCTCGAAGAGTTCGCGCCCGGCGGCGCCGAGTACGTCACCGCGCTCGCCCTGCGCCTGCGCGGCCCCCTGGACACCGACGCGCTGACCGCCGCCCTCACCGCCCTGGCGGCCCGGCACGAGTCGCTGCGCACCACCTTCGACAGCGCCGACGGCCACGGCGTCCAGATCGTCCACCCGCCGCACGACGTGCCGCTGCCGCTGCGCGATCTGACGCGGCTGCCGGGCGAGGAGCGGGAGCCGGCCCTCGGCCGGCTGCTCGCCGAGGAGCGCGCCCGCCCCTTCGACCTGCGCGAGGGACCGCTGCTGCGCGCCCTCGCGTTCCGGCTCGCCGACGACGACCACGTACTGGCCCTCACCCTGCACCACATCGTCACCGACGGCTGGTCCACCTCGGTCCTGCTCGGCGACCTCGCCCACCTCTACCGCGCCGAACTCGGCGCCGAGCAGGGCGAACTCCCGCCGCTGCCGGTGCAGTACGCCGACTACGCGCACTGGCAGCGCACCGCCGGCGGGGCCGGCACGGAGGCGCAACTCGACTATTGGAAGCGGCAACTGGCCGACACCGCGCCGCTGGACCTGCCCACCGACCGCCCCCGGCCCGCCGTGCGCACCAGCAACGGCGCCACGGCCAGCCTCACGGTGCCCGCCGACACCGCCCAGCGGCTCACCCAGCTCGCCCGGGACCGCGGGACCACCCTGTTCACCACGCTGGTCGCCGCCGCCCAGGCGTACCTCGCCCGGCTCTCCGGACAGCGGGACGTCGCCGTCGGCACCGTCGCCTCCGGCCGCGACCGGGCCGAGACGCAAGGGCTCGTCGGCTTCTTCGTCAACACCCTGGTGCTGCGCTCCCGGGTCGAGGACCGGCAGCCGTTCACCGAGTTCCTCGCCGGAGTCCGGCAGACCGTGCTGGACGCCTTCGCCCACCAGGACGTGCCCTTCGAGCGCGTGGTGGACGAGGTGCAGCCGGTCCGGGACACCAGCCGCAGCCCCCTGTTCCAGGTCATGGTCGTCCTCCAGAACACCCCGGCCGCCGACCTCGACCTGCCCGGCTTGGACGTCGCCGACGTCGAATCCGGCTCGGAGCAGGCCGCGTTCGACCTCACCCTGGAGTTCGCCGAAGCGGACGACGGGACGCTGCACGGGCTGATCACCTACAACACCGACCTGTTCGACGCGGTCACCGCCGAACGGATCGCCTCCCGGCTCGGGGCCCTGCTCGCCGCGGTCGCCGCAGACCCCGCTCGCCCGCTCGGCGCCCTGCCGCTGACCTCGGACGACGAGGTGCGCGCCCTCCTGCACCAGGGCCGGGGCGACTTCCCCGCGGTGCCGGAAGCCACTTTGGCCGACCTGTTCGCACGGCAGGCGGCCCGCACCCCCGAAGCGGTCGCCCTCGCCGAGGGCGACCGGGAGTGGAGTTACGCGGACGTCGACCGGGCGGCCAACCGGCTCGCCCACCGGCTCATCCGCGACGGCGTCGGACCCGAGAAGGTGGTCGCCCTCGCCCTGCCCCGCTCGGCCGCCACGACGGTGGCCCAGCTCGCCGTCGCCAAGGCCGGCGGCGCGTTCCTGCCCGTGGACCCGGACTACCCGGCCCAGCGCCGCGAGTTCATGATCCGCGACGCGGGCGCGTGCCGCACCGTGGACGACCAGGCCGAGGTGTGGTCCGCGGAGGGACCGGACACCGCGCCCGCCGACGCCGACCGCACCGCCCCGCTCACCGCCGCCCACCCCGCCTACGTCATCTACACCTCCGGCTCCACCGGGACTCCCAAGGGCGTCGTCGTCACCCACCGGGGCCTCGCCTCGTTCGCCGCGGCGGCGGCCGAGCGGTACGCCGCCGGCCCCGGCGACCGGGTGCTCCAGTTCGCCTCGCCCAGCTTCGACGCCTCCGTGCTGGAGCTGTGCACCTCGCTGCTCAGCGGCGCCGCCCTGGTGGCAGGCGAGGAAGGGCCGCTGGTCGGCGACCGGCTGGCCGAGGCGCTCGCCGAGCGGCGCATCAGCCACACCCTGATCCCCCCGGCGGCGCTGGCCACCGTCCCGGCCGGCACGGAACTGCCCGACCTGCGCACCCTGATCGTCGGCGCCGAAGCCTGCCCGGCCGACCTGGTCGAGACCTGGGCCCCCGGCCGCCGGATGATCAACTCCTACGGCCCCACCGAGTCCACGGTGGTCGCCAGTTGGACCCAGCCGCTGTCCCCGGCGGCGGGCGCCCCGCCCATCGGCCGCCCCTCCGGCGCGACCCGCCTGTACGTCCTCGACGCCGCCCTGCGCCCCGTGCCGCCCGGCGTCACCGGCGAGCTGTACGCGGCCGGACCCGGCCTCGCCCGCGGCTACCTCGGCCGCCCCGGCCTCACCGCCCAGCGGTTCGTCGCCGACCCGCACGGCGCGCCGGGGGAGCGGATGTACCGCACCGGCGACCTGGTGCGCTGGACGGCCGACGGCGAACTCGCCTTCGCCGGACGCGTGGACGACCAGGTCAAGCTGCGCGGCTTCCGCATCGAGCCGGGGGAGATCGAGGGCGCGCTGCGCCGCAGCCCCCTGGTGCGGGACGCGGTCGTCGTGGTCCGCGCCGACGCCCCGGCGCCGCAGGCCGCCGCGGGACCCGCACGGCTGGTGGCCTACGTCGTCCCGGCCGAGCCGCCCGCGGGCGACGGAGCGGAGACCGCCGTGCCGCTCGCGGAGCGGGCGCCCGCCGCGGCCCTGCGCGAGCACCTCGGCGGACTGCTGCCGCCCCACATGGTGCCCTCGGTCTTCGTGCCGCTGGAGCGGCTGCCGCTCACCCCGAACGGCAAGACCGACCGCGCCGCCCTGCCCGCCCCCGGCCCCGCCCAGGCGGGCGGCGGCCCGCACACCGCGCCGCGCACCGACACCGAGCGCCGCATCGCCCGGATCTGGTCCGACGTGCTCGGCGTGAGCGACATCGGCGTCGACGACAACTTCTTCGCCCTCGGCGGCGACTCCATCCTCAGCATGCAGGTCGTCTCCCGGCTGCGCCGGGACGGACTGCACCTGGCCACCCGCGACCTGTTCACCCACCAGACCCTCGGCGAGCTGGCCGGCGTCGTCCGCACCGCGCCCCGCGGCCACGGCGACGGCCCGGCCACCGGCGACGTGCCGCTCACCCCCATCCAGGACTGGTTCCTCACCTCCCCGCGCGTCGCCCACCATCACTTCAACCAGTCGGCGCTGCTCGAACTCGACGGCGCCCCAGACCCGGACGCCCTGCGCGCCGCCCTGGACGCGCTCCTGGAACACCACGACGCCCTGCGCATGCGCTTCACCCGCGGCGACGACGGCTGGCGCCAGTTCAACCCGCCGCCCGCCGAGGCCGCCGAGCGCGGCGACCACGGCATCCTCGTCCGCCACGACCTGTCCGGTCTGTCCGCCGCGGACGCGGACGCGGCGATGGAGAAGGCGGCCGACGCGCTGCACGCGGGCTTCGACCTGGCCCGCGGCCCGCAGATGCGGGCGGCCCTGTTCACCGGCGACGCGGACCGGCCGGTGTTCCTGCTGCTCGTCGCCCACCACCTGGTCGTCGACGCCGTCTCCTGGCGCATCCTCACCGACGACCTGGAGACCGCCTACCAGCAGGCCGTCCAGGGCGCCCAGGTCACCCTGGGGGAGCGCGCCACCAGCTTCCGCACCTGGTCCCGCTCGCTCGCCGCGCACGTCGCCGAGGGCGGCCTTGACCACGAGCTGCCCCACTGGGAGGAGGCGGTGCGGGCCGAACCCGCCCCGGCGGACGTGCCCGAGGACGCCGAAACGGGACCGGCCGCGGTGGTCGGCGTCGAACTCGACGAGGAGGACACCGAGGCCCTGCTGCGCGCCGCCCCCACCGCCTACCGCACCCGCATCAACGACGTCCTGCTGGCCGCCCTCGCGCTCGCCCTGGCCCGCTGGACCGGCCACGACCGGGTCCGCCTGGACCTGGAGGGACACGGCCGCGAGGACCTGCTGGACGGCGTCGACCTCTCCCGCACCGTCGGCTGGTTCACCAGCGTCCACCCCGTCGCCCTGGAGGTGACCGAACCCGGACTGCTGGACGCGGACCGCGACTGGCGGGCCCTGGTGAAGGCGGTGCGCCGCCAACTGCGCGCCGTGCCCGGCAACGGCATCGGCTTCGGCGCGCTGCGCGCCTTCGGGCCGCCCGAGGTGCGCGAGCGCCTCGGCGGCGCCCACGGCCAGGTGGTGTTCAACTACCTCGGCCAGTGGGACGCCCACCCCGAGACGTCCGAGGGCGGCCTGATCCGCGCCCAGCACGGCTCCCTCGGCCTGGACCACGACCCCCGGGACAGCGGCTCGCACCTGGTGGAGGTGGTCGGCGCCGTGCAGCACGGCCGTCTCGCCTTCACCTGGCACCACCGGCCCGCCGTGCACGACACGGCGACCGTCCGGCGGGTCGCCGAGGAGTTCGCCGAGGCCCTGCGCCACATCGCCCGGCACGCCCGGGGCGGCCGGTGACCCTGCCGCGCCCCCGCGAGTCGCAGGCCGTCCGGGCCGCCCGGCACGGCCCGCGGTCCCCCCGCGCCCCGACCCGCGTCGCCCCCTGACCCTCCCGAGCCATCGGGAACCTGCCCAGCCCATCCGGAACCCACCGACTGCTAAGGAACACGCCATGGACGAGAACACCCGCTACCAGGTGCTGCGCAACGACGAGGAGCAGTACTCCCTCTGGCCGCTCGACGTCGAGGTGCCCGCGGGCTGGCAGCCCGTCGGCAAGGAGGGCACCGAGGCCGAGTGCTCCGCGTACGTCGACGAGGTCTGGACCGACATGCGCCCGCGCAGCCTGCGCGAGCGCATGGACAGCGCCGGCGCCTGACCGGGCCCTCCCCGCTCGACCCCGCTCCCCGTTCCGCAAGTGCCCGCCGGCGGGGCGCCGGACCGTTCACGCGGCCCGGCGCCCCGCCCTCCCGGCATCCGCCCGTCAGCCCGGCGCCCCACCGCCCTCGGCCCCCACCCCAGTCCGCCGCCGCACCGTCACCGAGGAGCCCGCCATGACCCCCGTACTGCACACCGCCCGCCTGCGCTTCCAGCCCTACCGGCCCGAGGACGAGGACCACTTCGTCGCCCTCCTGCGCGACGAGGACGTGTGCCGCTGGATGGGCCAGGATCTCGTGCCCGAACCCGACGTCCGCGCGCTGTTCCGCGCCATCCTGACCGAGGTCTACCCCCAGGACCGCTTCGACGTCTGGGGTCTGTGGCTCGACGGCGCCTACGTCGGCCACGCGGAGCTGAAGAAGACCGGCAACGTCGACGGCCACGAGATGGTCACCGCGCTGGCGCCGCCGTACTGGGGTCGCGGCCTGGGCGGCGAGGTGGTCGAGGGCCTGCTGCGCCACGCCGCCGACAACCGGGGCCTGGAGGAGGCGTACGGCATGGTCGGCGCGGAGAACGCCGCCAGCCTGTCGATGTGCCGGCGCCTCGGCTTCCGGCACCTGCGCGACGTCGTCGGCGACGACGGGACGGTGTCCAAGATGCTGGTCATCGCGACGAGAGCCGGTCGGGACGATCACGCGGTCGGCACGGTCGGCACGGTCGGCACGGTCGGCGGCGTGGTCGCGGCGGACGCGCCGAAGCCGCCGGACGGGGCGGGGGAGCTGCAGACGACCGGCGGCTGACGAGGCGGACGGGCCCCCCGCGCGGTGCAACCTTTCCCCGCCCGTCCTCGGAAGTCAGGGGTGAGAGGCGGGGACAGGGCGGCCCGGGTCGCCGTCGGCATCGCGGCGGCCCTCGGCGCGCAGCGGAACCCAGCGCCTGCCCGTCCGTCCGCCCCGCGCCGCCGCCGAACCGGCCCTTCGGCCCGGCCCACCGTCCCGGACACCCGCCACAGGGCCGCCCCGCCCTCCCTGAACCCCAGGCCGGCGCGAGCGCCCCGCGAGAGGAGGCCCCGTGGACGTCCAGAACGCGCGCATCGTGCTGCCCGGCGCGACCGGCGCCATCGGCGCCGCCCTGGCGCGGCGGCTGCACGGTCTGGGCGCGCGGCTGGCGCTGGCCGGCCGCGATCCGGCCGCGCTGGAGCGCGTCGCGGCGGCCGCCGGGGACGCGCCGACGCGTCGGTTCGACGCGTACGACCTGACCGCCTGCGCCCGCACGGTCGACTGGGCGGCGGGCGAACTGGGCGGCCTCGACGCGGTCCTGGTCTGCGTGGGCGTCGCCGGGTTCGGTCCGGCCGGATCGGTCGGGGACGAGGTGGCCGAACACCTGTTCACGGTGAACGCCCTGGCGCCCATCGCGTTCCTGCGCGCGGGGCTCGCCGTGGTGCCGCCGGGCGGCGTCCTCGCCGCGGTGACCGGGGCCGTCGTCGACGGCGCCCCGGCCGGCATGGCGGACTACGCGGCGTCGAAGGCGGCGCTGGCCGCGTGGCTGGCGTCGGTCCGCCGGGAGCGGCGGCGCTCGGGCGTGGCGGTCCTCGACGTCCGGCTGCCGCACGTCGAGTCGGGTTTCGCGGGGCGCGCCGTCGTCGGCGCCCCGCCGCCGCTGCCGCCGGGGCGCTCGGTCGCCGACGCCGTCGACCTGCTGGTCGAGGCCCTGGTGACGGCACATGCCTGAGCGCCGGACGTCCGTCGTCGTCCGGCGCTCTGGCGCTCGTCCCCGGGCGCTCAGGAGGCGTTCGCCCGAGCACGCCGACGCGACCGGGCTCAGCCGCCCGGCGCGGCCGCGGCGCCGTGTGCGAGGGGAGTCGACTCAGAGGTCGACCATGCGCATCACGAAGAACGCGGCGACGAGCAGGCAGCCCAGGATGATCAGCGACAGCCAGAAGAACGGGTGCTCCCAGACGCCGCCGTCCGGTCGCTCGGGGTGCGCTTCGGCGGTCGATCCCTCCACGGGAGGCGTCTCGCCCGGAGGCTGTAGCGGATCGGGCATGATCAGACCTTCCGCGGATCCTCGTAGTTGGCCAGCGCCAGGCCCAGCGCGAAGAAGGTGGGAGCCCACTCCCCGACGAAGATGCCCCAGCGGTCGGCGCGCTCCAGGTTCTCGGTCTTGGTGGAGGTGAGCCAGGAGGCGAGCGACAGGCCGATGGACGCACTGGCGGCGATGTAAGCGTGCTCGCTCTTGACGCCGGCGTCGTGAAGCTTCTTGACGATCATGATTTCTCTCCCGGTGTGGTGTTCGGGGTCGCAACCCATCGGCGCCGAGTCGACCCGCAAAAGGGATGAACCGGCACGTACTACTCTGTTCTGCCGTGACCGCCCGATCGGATGCGCCGACCGCGCGGTCACGGCAGAACAGATCGCCGCGTGTCGCCCGCGGCGCGCGGACCGCGGGCTTCGCCCCCTGCCGCCGACGGGCGAGCGGATCCCGAGGCGGCCCGCTCCGCCCTCCGGGGAGCACGGGCGGCGCCGTCGTGCGGGGGGCCGTACGGGCGGCGCCCGTCTGAGGGCGGTACGGCTACGCGGCGTCTGCGGGCGGTACGGCTACGCGGCGCGCGGAAGCGGCTCGCCGTCCTGAAGGCAGTGGCCGAGCCGGTGCAGTCCGCGCCGCGCGTGACTCTTCACCGTGCCCAGCGGCAGGCCGGTCACCCGGGAGATCTGCGCGTGGGTGAGGTCCTCGAAGAAGGCCAGCCGCAGCACCGTGCGCTGCGGCTCGGTCAGGAACGCCATCGACTGCCCGACCAGCACCCGGTCGAGCGCTGCCTGGGGGTCGGCCCCGCGCTGGTCGTCGAGCAGCAGCACCGAGCCGGCGGCCGCCACCAGCTCCGACCGCCGGGTGCGGGCGGCCAGGGCGTCGGCGATCTTGCGCCGGGTGATGCCCACCAGCCACGCGGACAGGATGCCGCGCTCGGGCCGGAACCCGGCGCGACCGCGCCAGGCCGCCAGGAACACCGTCTGCGTGACGTCCTCGGCCTCGCAGGCGTCGCCCAGGACGCGCCGTGCGAGGGAGTAGACCAGCGAGCCCCAGGCCCGGTACAGCTCGGCCAGCGCGTCCTCGTCGCCGGACATGAAACGGGCGCACAGATCGGCGTCGCAGGCGCGCGCCGGCCGGGCCGGGCCGCCGCCCGGCCCGGCGGGGACCGTGTGCGTAGCGTTCATGGGTCGGCCACTCCTGTGCGCAGTGCGGCACGTCCGGCGGTGCCAGCGGGTCGCCGACGGCCGCGCTGAGCGGAACCGTCCCCTCCAGGGTCGCGGCATGTCGGGCCGCGCACAATTCGCGTCGCCCGTGCGTGGTTTGCGCGGCCCCCGCCCGCACGCGGCCAGGTGCGAGCGCGGGCTGCCAGGTACGGGCCGGAGGCCCTCAGTGCTCCTGCGCGAGTTCGCGGTTGAGAACGCGCAGGAACTCGGCGATCGTCGCGAGCTGCTCGGGTGAGAACCGCTCCCGCGCGGCCTCCGTGCTGCGCGCCAGCGGGGCGAAGTACCGGCGGGCGAGCGTGCGGGCGGCCGGGTTGAAGTGCAGGTGCACCACGCGCCGGTCCGCCTCGTCGCGGGTGCGGTAGACGTGCCCCGACCGTTCCAGGCGGTCCAGGCAGGCCGTGACGGCGCCCGAGGTGAGGTTGAGGCGCTCCCGCAGCCGCGACGGCGTCATGGGGCGCCCCTCGGTGAACGACGCGTCCATGATCGCGGCGAGCGCGTGGACGTCTGTGGCGTGCAGGCGGTGGGCCTGCGCGAAGGCGTGCGCGATGCGGTTGAACTCGCTGTTCAGGGTGCGCAACAGGACGGCGTAGGTCTGAAGGTCGTCGGCGGAGTCAGCGGGGTGCTCCGTGCTGTCGTGCTGCATGCTCCCAGGATATGATCTCTCAATCGTTGAGATACTTTAGGCTTGAGTGAAGTTGTCCGCGGGCCTGCTGGGGTCCGCCCGCTCGATGGGGAGTGAATGAACGCCGCGCGACGACCCGCCCGATGGCTGGTCCCTCTTGCCCTGGTGATCGTCTGGTTCGGCCTGGGCGGAATGTTCGGCTCCTACGCGGGGAAGCTCGGCGAGGTCTCGACCAACGACCAGGCCGCCTTCCTGCCCCGCAACGCCGAGTCCACCGAGGTCGTCCAGCAGCAGCGGGCCTTCGACCAGAAGGAGACCCTGCCGGCCGTCGTCGTCTGGACCGCGACGTCCGGCGGCCGGGTCACAGCGGAGCAGCAGGCCGACGCGGCCCGCGCGCTGCGGTCGCTCAGCGGGGCCAAGGGCGTGCAGGGCCCGGCGTCCCCGCCGCTGGAGTCCAAGGACGGCGCGGCGCTGGAAGGCGTGGTGCCCCTCAAGGCGGACCTCGGAGACCAGCTCAAGAGCGTGCTGGACGAGGTGCGGCACGCCGCCGCCGGGGTGCCCGGCGCCCGCGTCCAGATCGCCGGTCCCGCGGCAACCCAAGGCGATCTCGCCGACGCCTTCGCGGGCATCGACGGCATCCTGCTGGGCGTCGCGCTGGCCGCGGTCCTGCTCATCCTCCTGCTGGTGTACCGCAGCGTGCTGCTGCCCCTTACGATCATCGTCAGCGCCGTGTTCGCCCTCGGCATCGCCTGCGCCCTCGTGTACGTGCTGGCCGAGCACGACGTCGTGCGCGTCGACGGCCAGGTCCAGGGCATCCTCTCCATCCTGGTCATCGGCGCGGCCACCGACTACGCGCTGCTGCTCACCGCCCGCTTCCGCGAAGAACTGGCCCGCGGCGCGCACCGCGCCGCCGCGTCCTGGGCGGCGCTGCGCGGCTCCCTGGGCGCGATCACGGCCAGCGCCGCGACGGTCGCCCTCGGACTGCTCGCCCTGCTGATCAGCGACCTCACCAACAACCGGGCGCTGGGCCCCGTCGGAGCGATCGGCATCGTCTGCGCCGTCGTGACCACGCTGACCTTCCTGCCCGCCGTGCTCGCCCTGCTGGGCAAGGCCGCCCTCTGGCCGGCCAAGCCCCGGTCCGCCGACGCGGACACCGGCGGGCACGGGATCTGGCGGCGCGTGGCCCAGTGGGTCGACACCCGCCCCCGGCGGCTGTGGCTGGGGACCTGCGCCCTGCTCGCGGTCGGCGCCGCCTTCTTCCCGGCGCTCCAGTCGAAGGGCGTGCCGCTGAGCGAACTCTTCGTCAACGACGCGCCGTCCGTCGCCGCACAACAGACGCTGAGCCGGCACTTCCCCGGCGGCTCCGGACAGCCAGTGGTGATCATCGCCGACGCCGGTCAGCGCGCCCAGGCGACGCGGACCGCGGCCGGGACGCCGGGCGTGTCCGGCGCGCAGGCCCTCGGCGCCTCCGGCCGGCCGGGCGGCGCACCCCTGGTGGTGCGGGGCCGCGTGCGCATCGACGCCGTGCTGACCGACACGCCGGACGGCGACGCGGCGAAGCAGACCGTGCAGCGGCTGCGGGACCGGCTGCACGCCACCGGCGCGCACGCCCTCGTCGGCGGCTACACGGCCCAGCAGTACGACACCCAGCGCACCGCGGAGCGCGACCGGACCCTGATCATCCCCGTCGTCCTGGCGATCATCCTGGTCATCCTCATCGCCCTGCTGCGCTGCCTGCTGCTGCCCGTCCTGCTGGTCGCCACCGTCGCGCTGAACTACATGGCCACGCTCGGCGTCGCCGGCCTGGTGTTCCAGCACGGCTTCGGCTTCTCCGGCACGGACGCGTCGGTCCCGCTCTACGGCTTCGTCTTCCTCGTCGCCCTCGGCGTCGACTACAACATCTTCCTCATGTCCCGGGCGCGCGAGGAGACCGTCCGCCTCGGCGCCCGGCAGGGCATGCTGCACGGGCTGATCGCCACCGGCGGCGTCATCACCTCGGCGGGAGTGGTGCTGGCGGCCACCTTCGCGGCGCTCATCGTCATCCCCCTGGCGTTCCTCGCGCAGATCGCCTTCATCGTGGCCTTCGGCGTGCTGCTGGACACCGTGGTGGTGCGCTCCGTCCTGGTGCCGGCCCTGGTGCGGGACATCGGGCCGGCGGTCTGGTGGCCCAGCCGCCTCGGCCGCGAGAGCGCCGACGCACAGCACGCGAAACTCCCGGCCCAGCCGCCGGAGCGGGACGGCTCGGCCACACCGCGCTAATGCGGTGACCGGACAGGTCCACCGGCTCGCCTTTCCGGCCACAGCACTGGTCCCGTGCCGTTCGCCTCGCTCCGTGCGGCGAACGGCACGGCGCCGCGACGGGCGTCCGGGGCCCTGGGGTCTCTCAGACCTCCGCCGTACGGCCGCTCTGAGCCGACGGCCTGGTCGGGAGCGTGAAGCTGATACGGGTGCCGGGCCCGGCGCCGGGTTCGAGGGCGATGGCGCCGCCGTGGTGTTCGACGATCTTCTTGCACATGGCCAGGCCGATGCCGCTGCCGGGGTAGCGGTCCTTGGTGTGCAGGCGCTGGAAGATGACGAAGATGCGGTCCGCGTACTCCGAATCGATGCCGATGCCGTTGTCCGCGACGGTGAACCGCCACCGGCCCTCCTCCTGCGCCGCGGTGATGCGGATCTCGGGAGCGCGGTCGGGAGCGCGGAACTTGACCGCGTTGGAGATGAGGTTCTGCCACAGCATGCCGAGCTGGGTGCTGTCGCCGACGAGGGTCGGCAGCTCGTCCCGGGTGACCCGGGCGCCGGACTCCTCGATGGAGATGCTGAGCGTGTCGAGGGTCTTGTCCACGAGCGTGCTGAGGTCGACCTCCTCCTGGGTGTCGTGCAGGCGGCCGATCCGGGAGAAGGCGAGCAGGTCGTTGATCAGCACCTGCATGCGGTTCGCGCCGTCCACCGCGTAGGAGATGTACTGGTCGGCGCGGTCGTCGAGCTGGCCGCCGTAGCGGCGCTGGAGGAGCTGGGTGAAGCTGGAGACCTTGCGCAGCGGCTCCTGGAGGTCGTGGGAGGCGATGTAGGCGAACTGCTCCAGCTCCTCGTTGGACCTCTTGAGGTCGACGGACTGCTCGTCCAGGAGACGGCGGTGCTGCTCGCTGGTGGTCAGCTCGTCGGCCAGCCGCCGGCGCATGGACTCGACGTCCGCCGCCAGCCGGCGCAGGTCGGCCGGGCCGGAGGCGGCGATGCGGTGGCGGAAGTCGCCGCGGGTGACCATGCCGGCGTCGCGGCTGAGCCGGGTCAGCGGGCCGGTGACGCCGCGGCGCAGTCCCTCGAACACCGCCACGGCCATCAGCACGATCACCAGCAGGATGGCGCCGAAGACCCGGTTGCGCAGCGTCTCGGCGCGGGTGAGGTCGTCCACGGTGCTCATGCGGGCGCTCAGGAGGCGGTTCTGCTGCTCCGTCATCGCCTGGCGCAGCCGGTCGAAGGCGTCCTTGCCCTCCGCGGCGCGGGCGGTGGCGAGCTGGACCGGGGCGCCGCCGGGAGCGCGGGATATGGGGGTGGCGATGCGCTGCTGCCAGGCGTCCGCGCGGCTGAGGACGGTGTGCAGGTCCGCGAGGGCGTGCGCGTTCCCGGCCAGCAGGTCGTCGAGCCTGCCTACGGCCTTCTTCTCGTCGGCCGTGCCCTGCTGGTAGGGCTGGAGGAACCGCATGTCGCCGGTCAGGCCGTAACCGCGGATGCCGGTCTCCTGGTTGACCAGCGCCGCTTCCAGGCGCACGGAGTTGGTCAGCGCGGGCGACCGGGTGCCGACGAGGTCGCCGGTGATCGAGGTGGCGCGGTCCATCGCCCAGAGTCCGAGCCCGCTCAGGACGGCCAGCAGGACGAGGGCGGCGCTCACCCCGGCGCGCAGCCAGCGGTGCGTCGTCCAGTTCGACAGGGCGCCCTGGCGGGCGGCCTCTTCCTGCCCAGCGGTCATCGCGGGTGCTCCTCGGGTGTCCAGACGGCCGCTCTGACGTGCACGCGGCGGAGACACTCTAGCGTCACGACAACAATTGTTGTCATCGCCCGCCGGTTCCCCCTAAAGTGAGCGCATGCCAGGCATCCATTTCTCCCCGCGGATGACCGACGCCGAGATCGCCGAGCTGACCACCCGCGAGGTCGACGGCCTCGTCGCACGACTCGTCCCCCAGATGTTCGCGCACCTGGACGGCACGGGCGGCCACACCTCGGAGCAGGCGGAAGCCCTGGCACACCTCCGTCTGCTGACGCACCTCCGGCAGGCCGTGGACCAGTTGGAGGCCCGCGCCGCCCACCAGGCCGCCGACGCCGGCGCCGGCTACCCCGAGATCGGCCGCGCCTCCAACATGACCCGGCAGGGCGCGCGCCGCCGCTGGCCGGGCCTGCTCAGCCCCCCGTCCGCCACCACAGAACCCCAGCCCGGGAGCACCCGATGATGATCGCCCCTGCCCGCCCCTACGACGTGCTGCTCGTCGAGGACGACGAGGCCGACGCCCTGCTCATCGAGGACGCGCTCCTGACCCGCGGCGCCCGCAACCTCACCCAGGTCCACGACGGCGTCGCCGGCCTCGCGTACCTGCGCGACCGGACCAACCCGCGCCCCGACCTGATCGTCCTGGACCTCAACATGCCTCGCATGAACGGCCGCGAACTGCTCGCCGTGATCAAGGACGACGACGAGCTGCGCACCATCCCGGTGGTCGTCCTCACCACCTCCTCGGCCCCCGACGACGTCGCCGGCGCCTACCAGAAGCACGCCAACGCCTACGTCACCAAGCCGGTCAACCTCGAGGACTTCGAGCGCGCCGTGCACAGCATCGACGCCTTCTACCTCGAAACCGTCACCCGCCTCCCGCGCGGCTGACATCCGCCCGCGGGCGCGGAGGGACCTGGGTCAGGGCCGCACGAGGCGGCGCAGGGCGAGCCGGGCGAGGGGAGCGTAGGCGGCCAGGGCGGGCGCCGGGCCGTGCAGGGTGAGGCTGGTCCTGCTGCCGTGCGCGTGCGCGAGCACGTCATGGCGCATCCGGAGCCGGACGGGACCCAGGCGGACCTCCCAGGTCCAGTCCCGCCGGTCGTGGTCGACGGCCTCGACGAGGAAGGCGACGCGGATGCCCGCGACCGACTCGACCGTGCCGCTCAGTCCCGGAGCGATCACCCGGCCGTCGGCGTGCACGGCCCTGATCTGCGGTGACCACGAGGCCCACTGGTCCAGCAGCACATAGCGCCGCCAGACCGTGCCGGGGCGTGCCGGACCGGCCGCGCGGAGCGTGAGGCGTCCCATGACGTCAGCGGGCGCTCATCCGACCTCGTCCCGTAGGTACTCGGCCAGCGCCCTGCCCGGCCGGAACGCGGCCGCCTCGTCGTCGGCGCGGAAGCTGCCGAAGCTGCCGAGCGCGACCGTCTCCCGGGCCCGCAGCGCCTCGGCGATCGACCCGGGACGCTCCACCGTGCCGAACAGGGCGTCGAGGATCCGGTCCACGTCCTCCACGGCGACCTGCCGGCCGGCCGGCTGCTCGGCGGCGCGGCGAGCGGTCATCTCCACGAGCTGTGACCTGTCCATGTGCACACCTGACCCTCGCGTCGGAGTAGCAGCGGTTCAGCCCCTCCACCATCGCGGCACACAGCGCTCGCCGCATCCTTTCCGGCGGCGTACCCACGCGCGGCCCAGGCAGTCACCCCTGCCGCGCCCCCCCGGGGCGCCACCGCCGCCCGCCCACTCCGCCGCGCCCCGGGACGCTCCCGAGGCGTCAGGCGTCAGGCGTCAGGCGTCAGGCGTCAGACGTCAGACGTCAGGCGTCAGGCGTCAGGCGACGGGCGTCAGCGCCATGACGATGGTCGTCACGCCTCACGCGGAGCGCATGGCCTGATCGATGAGGCGCTGGAGGTACAGCCCGCGGGCCGCGCCCAGTTCGGGCGGCCGGTTCTCGCGCACGGCGGCGGCGAAGGTCCGGCGCAGGACCGGCCAGCACTCCTCGTGGTCGATCTCCGCCGTGTCGTAAGCCAACGGCTGCTCGGCGCCGAAGAGTTCGACGCGGGTCAGGGTGCGGGGCACCGCGACGGACCCGGAGAGCGAGGCCTGACTGACGGCGCCGTTCTCGTGCTCGCAGCTCAGCTCGACCCAGCGGCGGGGGTCGCCGGTGCACCGGATGCCGGTGATCGGCCCGACGGCCGAGTCCAGCAGGTCCAGCAGGTGCGGGCCGAGGTCGAGCAGGGCCCCGTGTTCGAGGCGCCAGCCGGTGGCGAACTCGCCTCCCAGGAAGGCGCCGTGGAGGTAGCAGGCGCGTGCGCCGGTGACCTCGCGGTCGCGGGCGGCCTTGAGGAAGGCGTCGGTGGCCGGGTGGTAGCGCTTGGTCAGGACCAGTTGGGAGACGACTCCGGCGTCCTGGACGGCGTCGGCGACCCGCTGCGCGGCCGGCAGGTCGGGGCCGAGCGGCTTCTCCAGGAGGAGGGCTTTGCCCCGCTGCGCGGCCAGGGGCGCCAGGTCCGCCTGCACGGCGGGCGGCACGGCGAAGGCGACGGCCTCGCACCGGTCCAGGAGGTCGTCGAAGGAGGCCGCGACCCGCGCCCCGTAGGGCGCGGCGGCCTGCTCGGCGGCCTCGGTGCGGCGGGCCCAGACCGCGGCGAGGCGGGTCTCGGGTCCCGCGGCGAGTATGCGGGCGTGCATGGCGCGGGCCCAGGGCCCGGCGCCCACGAGCCCGACCTCGACGGGTCGGTGCGGCCAGGAGACGGATGTGCCGGTCACGATGTTCCTGTCTGTGCGGGGGCGCCGCGGTCCGGGAGGGCCGAAGCCGTCGCGCACGGGGTCACGGGGTACGGAGATCAGGCGGGCAGGCGGCTGAGGCGTGCGTCGGCCCGGTCGGGGGAATAGAGGAGGTCCACGACCATGGCGGCCGCCCCGACGAGGCCCGCGTGGTCGCCCAGGCGCGAGGGGACGACCTGGAGGTTGGCCGTGGCGCGGGGGAAGGCGCGCTGGTAGAGCAGTTCGCGGACGCCGGTCATGAACGGCGGCCCGGACAGCTCGCCCGCGATCATCAGGACGCCGGGGTTGAGCAGGCTGACCACGGTCACCAGGACCTCGCCGACCCTCCGGCCGGCCTCCCGGGCCAGCCGGACGGCGTCCGTGTGGCCGTCGGCGAGCAGCCGCTTGACGTCGGAGGCCGAGGCAGCGTCCGTGCCGAGGGCGGTCAGCTCCTGGGCGACGGCCCGGCCGCTGGCCACGGCGGCGAGGCAGCCGTAGGCGCCGCACATGCAGAGCGCGTCGGACCGTTCCTGAAGGCGGATGTGACCGATGTCCCCGGCGCCGCCGTCGACGCCGCGGTACACGTCGTCGCCGGCCATCATCCCCGCGCCGATCCCGGTGGAGACCTTCACCAGCACGAAGCCCGTGCAGTCGCGGTAGCCGGCCCGGTGCTCGGCCAGCGTCATGAGGTTGGCGTCGTTGTCCACGAACACCGGGACGGGGCCCTCCTCGAAGCTGGGGCCGACGTGCTCGGCGTAGGCCGTCTGCATGCGTTCGCGGACGGGGTAGCGGTCCCAGCCCGGCATGATCGGCGGTTCGAGGACCTGGCCGGTCTCCCACTCGACGGGGCCGGGCACGGACAGCCCGATCCCGCAGACGTGCCCGGCGTCGATCCCGGCGGCGGCGATCAGGCCGGGGAACCAGCCGGCCAGCCGGTCCAGCACCGTGTCCGGTCCGTCGGTGATGGGCATCGGCCCGGTCTCCTCGCTGAGGATGTTCCCCGCGAGGTCGAGCACCGCGGCGCGGGCGTGCCGGGTCTCCAGGTCCGCGGCGATGACGTAGGCGTGCCGCGAGTCGAACTCGATCCGCTGGGAGGGGCGTCCGCCGGTCGAGGAGCCGGTGCTGTGCCCCAGCCACCCGGCGCGGTTGAGGAGGTCCAGCCGCTGGCCGACGGTCGAGCGGGACAGTCCCGTGGCGCGCTGCAGATCCGCGCGGGTGTTCGCCCGTCCGCTGCGGATGAGATGCAGCAGCTCGCCGGCGGACGTCTGGTTCGGCGTCAGCATCAGGTTCCCCAAGGTGTCAGCTCTTGTCGGCGCCGCTGGTCAGGCCCTCGGTCAGCATGCGCTCGGCGGCGAAGAACAGAAGTACCACGGGAATCGTCAGGACCACCGACCCGGCCATCAGCACGGTCTTGGGCACCTCCACGCCGTTGGAGAGCTGGGCCAGCCCCAGGGACACCGTCCACTTGCCCGGATCGGCGGCCAGGAAGAGCAGGGCGAACAGGAACTCGTTCCAGGCGATCATGAAGACGTACAGGCCGGTCGCCATCAGCGCGGGCAGGGCGAGGGGCAGGATCACCCTGCGCAGGGTCTGGAGGCGGCCGCAGCCGTCGAGCGCGGCGGCCTCCTCGATGGAGTACGGGATGGTCACCAGGTGGTTGCGCAGCATGTAGATCGACACCGGCACCGTCTGGGCGACGTAGACGATGGCCAGGCCGACCAGGCTGGAGGCCAGGTGCAGCCGGGCGAAGATGACGAACAGGGGCACGGCCAGCAGCGTCGCCGGGAACATGTAGACGGCCAGGAACAGGGCGCTGACCTGGCGGTGGCCGAAGAACTTCAGACGGCTGACGGCGTACGCGCCGGGCACCGCCGCCAGCAGCGTCAGCACGACCGTCCCCAGCGACACCAGCGCCGAGTTCACCAGGAACCCGAGGAAGCCCTGGCCGCCGTCGTCGGCGGAGCGCAGCACGTCCCGGTACGTCGACAGGGTGACGTCCTTCGCCGAGACCCACAGCGACCCCGGGTCCAGCAGCAGCGCGTCGATGGGCTTCAGCGACAGCAGCAGCATGTAGTAGAACGGCAGCAGCGTGATCACGGCGAGGAAGGCGATGACGAACCAGCGCAGCACGCCGAAGAACCGCTCCTCGAACTGGGCCCGGCTCATCATGACTCCTCCTGGACCTTGGCGGCGAAGAACTTGAAGTAGAAGCCCAGCAGGATCATGAGCGACACGGCCAGCACGAGCGCCTGGGCGGCCGCGGCGCCCACGTCGTAGCGGGCGGTGAGGAAGTCGTAGACCCGCACCGCCGCGACGTCGGTGCCCGCGCCGCCGCCGGTCAGCAGGTACACGTCGTCGAACTTGTTGAACGTCATGATGAAGCGCAGCACGCACAGCAGGGCGATCACCGGCATCAACTGCGGCAGCAGGATGTGGCGGAACCGCTGGACCGGCGTGGCGCCGTCGACCAGGGCCGCCTCCTCCAGACCGTCGGGCACCGCCTGGAGCCGGGCCAGGATGAACAGGAACGCGAAGGGGAAGTACCGCCAGCACTCGAAGGCGATGACCGTCAGCAGCGCCAGCGGGACGCCGAAGTGCACGCCCAGCAGGTCGACCTGGTAGGAGCGCGTGGTCAGGAAGGCGATGGGGTCGTGCCAGCCGAACAGCCGCCGGCCCCAGTCGTTCACCACGCCGTACTGGGGGCTCAGCGCGACTTCCCAGACGAAGGCGACCGCGACGACGGGCGCCACGTACGGCAGCAGCATGGCCGCGCGCAGCAGGCCGCGGCCGCGGAACGGCCTGCGCAGGGCGAGCGCGGCGACCAGTCCGAGGACGACGGAGCCGAGGGTGCCGCCGACGGTGTAGAGCACGGTGTGGGACAGGCTCGACCAGAAGCCGGCGGAGGCGAAGACCTGGGTGAAGTTGGCCAGGGTCCAGTGGCCGAACAGGCCCATGCCCTGGACGTCGACCAGCTTGGCGTGCTGGAACGCCAGGAGGACGGTCCACGCGATGGGCAGGATCACCACCACCAGGACCACGACGAAGGTGGGGGAGACGAACGCGAGTCCGGCGCGGTTGGCGCGGCGCGCGGCGGTCATCGGCTTGCGTCCGCGCGCGGGCGGCCGCGGCGCGGCGCCGGAGCCGGCGGTGGTCCGGCGCTGCGGTGCGCCGGTGGCAGGTGCAGTCATGGGTGGCCTTCGTGGCGTGCGGGGGCGGCTACTGGAGGGACTTCTGGAGGGCGGCGACGTCGGCGTCGGCTTCCCGGGCCGCCTCGGAGGGGGAGGTCTGTCCGCTGGTCATGGCGCCGATGGCCTTGGGCACCGGCAGTTCGCCGTTGGTGGCGCCGACCAGGGCGCCGTCGCCCTGGGTGATGCCCCAGCGCCGGATGTGGGTGACTCCGTCGGCGAGCCGGTCGAGCAGGCTCGCGGGGTAGGCCTGGTCGAGGGGCTTCTTGGTGTCGACGCCGATCTGGCTGTGCCGCCAGGCGTCGAGGTACCGGCGGGGCTCGGCCGCGGTGCCGTCGCGGACCGGGATCTTGCCCTCGGGCGCCATCCCGAACCAGTCCTCGTAGCCGGCGCCCATCATGTACTCGATGAACTGGCGGGAGGCCGCGGTCTCGGCGGTCTTGGTGGTCACCCAGGAGGTGATCTCGCCGAACTGCGCCTTCTCGGCGGCGTCGGGGCCCTGCATCGCGGTGACGATCCCGCTGTTGCGCGACAGGTACTGCGGGTCGTTCGCGCACTCGGGGCAACTGGGCAGCGCGTCCTTGCGCAGGCCGTCGAGTTCGTCCAGCAGGAACGACGACCAGACGAGCATCGAGGAGCGCCCCGCGAAGTAGGTGGCGCGGGTGGAGTCCACGGTCTGGGCGCCGGGCGCGCCGTAGGTCCGGGCGAGGTCGTCGTAGGTCTTGAACGCGGTCCGGCACGGCGGCGACGCGAGGGCGGCGTGGTGCTGCGCGTCGACGAGTTGGCAGTCGTCGGCCAGGGCCAGGCTCTCGAAGCTCTGCGAGGTGAACACGTCGCTGGGGTCGGTGGCCGCGGAGACGCCGTAACGCCCGTCCCCGGTGAGCGCCTTGGCGGCGGTGAGCGCCTTCGCGTACGTGTCGGGGGCCGGCAGGCGCTTCTGGTCGAAGCGGTCCTTGCGGTAGACCATCAGTTGCAGCCACGCGTCGGAGGGCACGCCGAGGTTCGCGCCCTTGTCGGAGGTCAGCTCCAGGGCGTTGGCGTTGAACGTGTCGCGCCCCAGCTCGGAGACGATCTGCTTCGGGATCTGGGTGTTGAGCAGGCCGTTGCTGTACATCTGCCAGACCTCGCCCATCGGCGCGGCCCCGATGACGTCGGGCAGCGTGCCCGCGGCGGCCGCCGACATGATGAGCTGGGGCATCTGGCCCTCGTCGACCCCGACGAGGTGGACCTTGACGCCGGTCTTCTGCTCGAACTTCGCGACGATCTTCCGCGTCGCCGCGACCCGGTCCGGGAGGTTCTCCTGTGACCAGACCGTGATCTCCCGGTCGGGCTTCCCGGGCCCCGTCCTGCCGGAGCAGCCGGCGAGCACGCCGAGGGTCAGAGTGGCCGTGACGCCCACCGCGATAGCGCTGTATCGCCGGCTCTTGGTGCGCATTGCGTGTCCTCGTTCCGCCTTACGTCTACTGGTCACGCATCTCAGCACTACTTTTGCTTATTGACAAGACATAAGTGCGAGCTATTGTCGACGTAACAAACCGCCAACACTCTCCGGAGCCCTCCGTGGAACGTGTCGTCCAGTTCACCGGCCCCCGCCAGGTGGAGGTAGCCGAGCAGCCCCGAGCCGATCTGCCCGCCGGGCACTTGAGGATCCGCACCCGCTACTCGGGCATCTCCGCCGGCACCGAACTCACCGCCTACCGCGGCACCAACCCGTATCTGACCCGCACCTGGGACGCCGAGGCGCGGCTGTTCCGCGACGGCGCGGCCGGCATGGAGTACCCGGTGGCCGGATGGGGCTACTCCGAGGTCGGCGAAGTCCTGGAAGTCGCCCCCGACGCGGCCGGCGCCCCGGGCCTGCCGCAGCCCGGCGACCTGGTCTGGGGCATCTGGGGCCACCGCAGCGAGGGCGTCGTCCCGGCCGAGCGGATGATCGGCCACACCCTGCCCGCCGGCCTCGAACCGCTGGCCGGCGCCTTCGCCCGGGTCGGCGCCATCGCCTACAACGCCGTCCTGGCCGGCGACGTCCACGTCGGCGAGGACGTCGCCGTGTTCGGCCAGGGCGTCATCGGCCTGATCACCACCCGTCTCGCCCAGCTCAACGGGGCCCGCGTCACCGCCGTCGACGCCCTCGACGGCCGCCTGAAGACCGCCGAGCGCTACGGCGCCCGGCACACCCTCAACGCCCGCACCGACGACGTGGCCGAACGCGTCCGGGCGGCCACCGGCGGCCTCGGCGCCGACCTCGCCATCGAGATCAGCGGCGCCTACCCCGCCCTGCACGAGGCCCTGCGCTCGGTCGCGGTCGGCGGCCGCGTGGTCGCCTCCGGGTTCTACCAGGGCGACGGCATCGGCCTGCGCCTTGGCGACGAGTTCCACCACAACCGCGTCCAGCTCGTCTGCTCCCAGATCGGCGGCGTCCCGCCGCAGTTGGCCCACCGGTGGACCGTGGAGCGCCTCCAGCGCACCTTCCTGCGGCTGGTCGCCGAAGGACAGGTCGACGTCACCTCGCTGGTCAGCCACCTCATCCCGGTCGCCGACGCCGCCGACGCCTACGTCCTGCTGGACGAGCGCCCCGCGGACGCGCTTCAGGTCGTCCTGGAATTCTGACCGCTTCGAAAGGCCCCTCATGCTCAAGACCGCGGCGCAGGAGCAGCTCTTGCCCGGCACCAGCCTCCAGGACAAGTGGGACTTCGCCCAGCAGGCCGGCTACGACGCCGTCGAACTGCGCGGCAAGGGCGACTTCCACTTCGCCTCCCGCCTCGACGAACTGAAGCAGGCCCGCAAGGACGGCGTGGTCATGCCCACCGTGTGCGTCGACATGCTGCACTTCTTCGGCGCCTTCGACGAAGACCGCCGACGCGACGCCCTCGCCCAGATGAAGTCCCAGCTCACGGTGATCGCCGAAGTCGGCGGCCTCGGCGCCCAGACCCCCGCCTCGTACGGCATGTTCTCCCGCCGCCTGCCGCCCTTCGAGCCCCCGCGCAGCGAGGCCGAGGACCGCGACGTCCTCCTCGCCGGCCTGGCCGAACTCGGCGAGCACGCCCGCAGGGAAGGCGTCACGCTCTTCCTGGAGCCGCTCAACCGGTACGAGGACCACATGGTCAACCGGCTGGAGCAGGCCGCCGACCTGATCCGCGCCGTCGGCCTGGACTCCGTCAAGATCGGCGTCGACAGCTACCACATGAACATCGAGGAGGCCGACCCGGCGGCGGCGATCCTCGCCCACGCCGACGTCATCGGCCACGCCCAGGTCTCCGACTCCAACCGCTTCCAGCCCGGCGCCGGCCACCTCGACTGGCCCGCCTGGCTCGGCGCCCTGCACGCCATCGGCTACGACGGCTGTCTCGCGCTGGAGTGCCGGCTGACCGGCGACCCCGCCGAGGCCGTCCGTTCCGTGCCCGCCTTCCTCCAGAGGTCCGGCGCGTGAACCCGACCCTGGACCGGCCCGCGCCGCAGCACGCCGCACCCCTGACCCTGCGGGGCGCCGCGGCGCGGGTCCTCATCGACAACTGGACCGGCGCCTCCACCGTCCCCTCCCGCACCCTCTACCCCCACCAGTGGAGCTGGGACTCCGCCTTCATCGCCGTCGGACTGCGCCACCTCTCGGCCCGCCGCGCCCAGCAGGAGCTGGAGTCGCTGCTGGCCGCGCAGTGGGCCGACGGACGCCTCCCGCACATCGTCTTCAACCCCGCCGTGCCCGACGGCGCCTACTTCCCGAGCCCCGACTTCTGGCGCTCCTCCCGGGCCGGCCGGGCGGCGGGCGCACCGGCCGACCCGGAGACCTCCGGCGTCGTCCAGCCCCCCGTGCACGCCCTGGCGGCCTGGCTGGTGCACCGCGCCGACCGCGAGGAGTCGCGCAGGCGCGGCTTCCTCGCCCGCGTCCGGCCCCGCCTGGGCGCCTGGCACGACTACCTCCTCGACCGCCGCGACCTGGGCGGCGGGGGACTGGCCGCCGCGGTCCACCCGTGGGAGCCCGGGATGGACAACAGCCCCTGCTGGGACCGCCCCCTCCAGCGCGTCGACCCGGTCCCGCGCGGCGACTACCGGCGCGCGGACCTCGACCACGGCCAGCCCGCCGACCGGCCCACCGACATGGACTACGGCCGCTACGTGCGCCTGGCGACCGACTACCGCGACGCCGGTTACGACGACCGCTCCGCCCGGCACGCCTTCGCCGTGGAGGACCCGGCCTTCAACGCCCTGCTGATCGCCAGCGAACGGGCGATGGCCGCCATGGCCGAGGAGAGCGGCGCCGACGGATCGCGGCACACCGCCCGCGCCGACGCGCTCACCGGGCGCCTGGTGGCCCGGCTCTGGGACGAGACGGCCGGCGTGTTCCGCGCCCGCGACCTGGCCGCCGACGCCCTGATCGAGGAGAACAGCGTCAGCGGACTGATCCCGCTGCTGGAGCCGCGCCTGCCGCGGCACGTCGCGCACCGCCTGCTCCAGACGCTCTCCGGCCCGCGCTTCACGGCCCCCGGCACCTGCCTGCCGCCCAGCTACGACCTGACCGGCCACGCCTACGACCCCCAGCGCTACTGGCGCGGCCCCGCCTGGTTCAACACCGCCTGGCTGATCCACCGCGCCCTGCGCGCGCACGGCCGCGACCAGGACGCCGCACGCCTGCGCCGGGGATTCCTGCGGGAGGCCGAACGGTCCGACTTCGCCGAGTACGTCGACTCGGCCACCGGCGCCGCCCGAGGCGCCCGGCGCTTCTCCTGGACCGCCGCCCTCACCCTCGACCTGCTGTGCGCCGACCCCGAGGAGCCCACGTCATGACCTCGGCCGACGACCGCGTCCAACTCGTCCGGGACGCCACCTTCGCCCGGCTCGACGCCACCGGAGGCGTCAGCGGCACCCGGGGCGCCGCCCCGGACGGCCTGTTCGCCCGCGACGCCCGCCACCTCAGCCGCTGGCGCCTCACCGTGGACGGCGCCGAACCCGTCGCCCTGACGCCCGCCCGGACCGGCGCCGACGACGCCTGCGAGTGCGTCCTGACCCCGCGGGGCACCCGCGACGACCCGCCCGCCTACACCGTGTTCCGCCGCCAGAGCGTCGCCGCCGGCGTCTTCAGCGAGCACCTGCGCCTGGTCAGCAACCGGCCCGACCCGGTCACCGCCCGCGTGGAGATCACCGCCGACGCCGACTTCGCCGACCTGTTCGAGCTGCGCGCCGACGACCGGCACTACGACACCTCCGGCGCCCGGCGCGAGACCCACCGCACCGACGACGGACTGCGCTTCGACTACCGCCGCGCCCACTGGCACTCCCGCACCGCCGTCGCGTGCAGCCCCGCCCCCACCACACTGGACCCGGCCCAGGACCCGGAGCGCCCCACCGCCCGCACCCTCGGCTGGCAGGTGGACCTCGGCCCGCACGGGCAGGCCGACCTCCGCCTCACCGTCCGCGCCGAGCCCCACGGGGCGCCCCTGAAGGCCCCCGCCGCCCGGCCGCTGGCGACGGCCGCCGACGACGATCTGTCCCGCACCTGCGCGCGGGGCCTGGCCGACATCGACCTGCTGACCATCCCGGTCACCGGCGTCGACGGCGAGGACGTCAGCGTCCCCGCCGCGGGCATCCCCTGGTTCCTCACCCTCTTCGGCCGCGACTCGCTGCTGACCTCGCACTTCCTGCTGCCCTACCGGCCGGAGACGGCGGCCGCCACGCTCAGCGCCCTCGCCGCCGTCCAGGGCCGCGCCCACGACGCCGCCAGCGGCGAGCAGCCCGGCCGCATCGTCCACGAGACCCGCCAGGGCGAACTCGCGCACTTCCGGCAGATCCCCTACGGCCGCTACTACGGCGCCGTCGACGCCACACCGCTGTTCCTGGTGCTCCTGCACGCCCACCACGAGACCACCGGCGACCCGGCGCTCGCCGTACGGCTGGAGCGGCACGCCCGGCGGGCCGTCGACTGGATGCTGACCGACGGCGGCCTCGAACGGCACGGCTACCTCGTCTACCGCCCCGACCCCGACGGCCTCGTCAACCAGAACTGGAAGGACTCCGCGGGCGCCGTCTGCTTCACCGACGGCGCCCAGGCGGAGGGCCCCATCGCGGTGTCGGAAGCCCAGGGCTACGCCTACGACGCCCTGGTCCGCACCGCCGACCTCGCCGCCTCGGTCTGGCGGGACGAACCCTACGCACACCGCCTGCGGGAGACCGCCGCGACGCTGCGCGCCCGCTTCCACGACGACTTCTGGATGGCGGACGCCGACTTCCCCGCGCTCGCCCTCGACGGCCACGGCCGCCAAGTCGACGCCCTGGCCTCCGACGCCGGCCACCTGCTGTGGTCCGGGATACTCGATCACGACCACGCCGACCGGGTGGGCCGCCGTCTGCTGCGGCCCGACTTCTTCTCCGGCTGGGCGATCCGCACCCTGGCGGCCGGGCAGCGGCCCTACCACCCGCTGTCCTACCACCGCGGCAGCGCCTGGCCGCACGACAACGCGGTCATCGCGCTGGGCCTGGCCCGCTACGGCCTCGCCGACCAGGCCCGCACCGTCGCCGAGGGCCTGGTCGCGGCAGCCGCCCACCACGGCTACCGCCTCCCCGAAGTGCTGGCCGGCTACGACCGCGCCGCCACCTCCCGGCCCGTGCCCTACCCCCACTCCTGCTCGCCCCAGGCGTGGGCCGCGGCGACCCCCCTCGCCCTGAAGACCGCCCTGAACGCGACGACCTGACGCGCTCCGGACCGCCGGGCGCCCGCCCGAGGCCGGGACGGCGACGGTCCGGACGGCGACGGTCCGGCCGCAGCGTTAGAAGAAGCCCCCATCCAAGGGCAGCGTGCGGCCGGTGAGGTAGGCGGCGTCGTCGGAGGCGAGGAAGGCGTACCCGGCGGCGATCTCCTCCGGCTGGGCCAGCCGCCCGAGGGCCCCGTGCACGGCCAGCCACTCGGGCAGCGGGGTGGTGTCCCGCAGCCGCGGATGCTGGTACAGCGAAGCCACGTCGGCGGCCATGTCGGTGTCCGTGCCGCCGGGGGCGATCGCGTTCACGGCGATGCCGCGCGCGCCGAGTTCGGCGGACAGGTTGAGCGCCATCGACTCGACGGCCGCCTTCGACGCGGCGTAGAGGGTGTGGTGGAAGACGGCCCGCTGGGCGCTGACCGAGGACGTGAGAACGATTCTGCCGCCCGGACGCATCCGGGCGGCGGCGTGCTGGGCGGCGAACAACTGGCCGCGGGCGTTGACGGCGAAGACGCGGTCGAAGTCGGCGGGAGCGATGTCCTCCAGGGCGCCGAAGTGCTCGACGCCGGCGCAGGACGCCAGCACGTCGATCCGCCCGAACCTGTCCACCGCCTGCTCCATCAGGGCTTCGGTCTGGTCGGGCTCGGCGACGTCGACGCGCACCGCGTGGGCGCGGGCGCCGTCGGCGGTGAGCGCGGAGACCACGCTCTCGGCGGCTTCCCGGTTGCCGCGGTAGCCGACGACGACCGCGGCGCCCTCGGCGGCGAGCCGTGCGGCCACCGCGGCGCCGATGCCGCGGCTGCCGCCGGTGATCACGGCGACCTTGTCGGCGAAACGCCTGGCGTGCGCTGCTGGCATGGAACGACCCCCTTGCTCGGTCCTGCTTCCGTGGCGGCGGGCCAGGAGGCGTCCTCCGGGGGAGCGCGCCTCGGCCTGTCAGCCCAACCTACGTCCCGCGCGCGTACACGACCTGTCGCCGGACCGGCCATGGCGCGATGAGTTCCGCATCCCGCCCGAAGAGCGGACACGGCGCAGCGGCCCTGACCGCTCCTGACGCACCGCACCCGTAGGCCGTCCCCTGCCCGCCAAGGGCGTCTCAGTCGACGACTCCCTCGAACCGCCTCCTGGCGGCAGACGAGTGACGGCGCCCTCGCCGGGCGATCCGTCGGCCGCCCGGCGGACGCGCTACGGGAGCGGGGCCCGGACCTTCTCGGTACGGGCCCCGGGCGCACGCCGCGCACGCCGCGCACGGCGGTCACGAGGGGAGGCGACCGCGCGGCGGTCGGGCGGCCTGCAGGGCCGTCGCCCCGCAGGCCGCCCGACGTGGGCGCCGTCGTCAGTCCGGCGCGGACCGCGTCAGCGGTTCAACTGACCGTCAGCGGTTCAACTGACACTGCGCGAGCGCGTCGAGCCCCGCGGGCGCCTGGCCTCCCGCCCGCCTGATGTCGATCCCGATGCGGTCGATCACCGCCTTCCGCTTGTTCTTCAGGGGGTTGAGGATGGCGTTGTCGATGAAGTTCGGACCGCCCTCTCCCTGGGAGCGCGCCAGTCGGCTGTTCGCCTCGTCGATCTCCTTGGTGAGGTTGGCGAGTTCGCGGCTGACCTCCGCCTGCGCCTTGGCCGGGACGTCGCTCGGCAGCTTGCCCGCCACGTCCGGGCAGTTCACGGTCGGCACGCCCGCGGCGGACGACTGGCCGCCGGACGGGGCGCCCGACGCCGTGGCCGCACCGGTGGCGGCGCCGGCGCCGGAGAGGGCGCAAGGCGCCAACTGGTCCAGGCCCTGGGGCTTGTCGGCGACACGGCCGATGGCCGTCGCGATCCGGTTCAGCGTCGCCTTGCGCTTGCCTTCGAGCGGTCCCAGAATCGCGTTCTGGACGAAGTTGGGTCCTCCCTCGCCCTGGGAGCGCGCCAATCGCTGATTGGCCTCGGCTAGCTGTTTGTCCAGCAGCGCCAGGTTCCGGGTGACTTCGCTCTGCGCCCGGTCGGGGATCTCGGGCAGCTTCCCCGCGACGGCGGGGCACAGGATGCTCTGCGCCGCGTCGGTGTGCGCGGTGGCCGCGCCCCCGCTCTCCCCGGCGAACGCGCCCGCTGCGGCCAGGGAACCTGCGATCAGGCCGGCTCCCACGATGCCCGCACCGACGATGCGGTGCGTGCGGTACTGCCCTCTGACTCGCCTTCTTGCCATCGTGCGGCTTCCTCCGACTCGTGCGACCGGCCACGAGGGCCTCCTCGCGAAGAGGCCCCACGCCGATCGTTGCCGATGTCTGGCGTCTCCGGAGTCCCGCCAGTGCGTGCCTGTCCCCGAGTACGCAGAGGACTCGGCCTACGTTCAGGCCAGGCATCGCCAAGTCGCGCGGCAGGCACGGAGGTTGACGAGAAAACACGGCAGCGGCGGCGGCCCGCCGCGGGCTGTCCGCCGCTGGTGCAGACGCCGACTTCCCAGGCCCAGGCGGCGATCTCGACGCGGTTGCGGGTGGCGAGCCTGCGTTGGACGTTGCCGAGGTGGGCCTTGACGGTGGCCTGCGTCACATACAGTTCCGCCGCGATCTCGTCGTCGGTGCGGCCGCGGGCCACCAGGCGGACGACGTCGAGTTCGCGTGCGGTCAGCGGCTCGGCGAGCCGGGCGGCGGCGCGGGCGCCCGCCGCCGCCGGGCGGGAACCGTGCGGCGGCGGGGCGAGGTGCTCCAGGCGGCGGATGGTGATCGAGGGGGAGATCAGGCCGTCGTGCCGTCGGCCTCCGCGCCGTAGAGCCGGGCGGTGTCCTGGGACGTCGCCCACCGGCTGTAGGTGGGCGACTGCGGCCAGCCCTCGGGGGAGTCCTGCCACTGCTCCTGACGCCCGTACGGCAGCAGGTCGATCAGCCCGAAGGTGTGGCTGAGCTGCTCGGTGCCCCGGCCGTCGGTGTGCCAGGTGCGGTAGACGCAGTCGCCGTCCCGTAGGAACACGTTGACCGCGAACCCCCCGTCGGGCGGTGCGCCGACGTCCGTCCCGAACGGGCTCTTGGCGGTCGAGTACCAGGTCATCTGGTTGCCGACCCGCCTCTTGTAGGCGAGCGCCTCGTCGATCGGGCCCTGGGTGACGACGACGAATCGCGCGTCGTAGTCGTCCAGGAAGCCCAGGCGGGTGAACTGCGAGGTGAAACCGGTGCAGCCCGGACACTGCCATTCCTTGCCGTCGGTCCACATGTGGCTGTAGACGATCAGTTGCCTCTTGCCTTCGAAGACGTCCGCCAGCCGGACGGGGCCGTGCTCGCCCTCCAGGACGTACTCGGGCATCTCCACCATCGGCAGGCGGCGGCGCTCGGCGGCGACGGCGTCCAGCTCCCGCGTCGCCGCCTTCTCCCGGGCGCGCAGCGCCTCAAGCCGGCGCTCCCAGGTCGCGGCGTCGACTACGGGCGGCAGTGCGTTGGCGGTCATGGTTCCTC
Source organism: Streptomyces sp. NPDC046985 (assembly GCF_040644415.1). NCBI lineage: Bacteria > Bacillati > Actinomycetota > Actinomycetes > Kitasatosporales > Streptomycetaceae > Streptomyces > Streptomyces sp. NPDC046985. Next base: position 74,584 of record NZ_JBEYWK010000011.1, on the reverse strand, counting down.
ACAGGGTTCGTGCGCTGCTTTCGCTGACGCAGGGACAGACCGCGTCGGGCCACGGAACTCATCGGTCGCCGGAGAGGGTTCCCCCGGCCCCCGCCGCCATGCGGGCGCGCGCGAGCGCGGGCTCGCCTCGCACCTCCACCCGCCGGGCCCGCTCCCGGCGCCGCCCGCGGTCGCCCCGAGGCGGTCCGCCGGTCCGTCTGCCCTCGCGGCTCGGCGCCCGCTTGGATGTGTTCGCGCCTTCCCGAGGCGGCCGAGTCTCCATGGCGGTCCCGCGGGTACATGAGCGCAATGAATGCACGCGGGAACGGGAGCGGGAAGACGTATCGGAGCGGGCGGAAGACGAAGCGCGCCCTAGGGCAAGGCGCCCCCGAGAAGGGCGCCCCCGAGGAGGCCGTCCTCGGCGAGGGCGCGTCGGAGGGCCGGTGGGCCTACGCGGCCGCCGGCGCGGCGGTGGGGCTGGCGGCCTGGGCGGGAGCACGCGCGACCGGCCCCTCCGACGCCTGGTACAAGACGCTGAACAAACCAGACTGGCAGCCGCCCACCTGGGCCTTCCCCGTGGTGTGGACGCCGCTGTACGCCTCGATCGCGTGGAGCGCCGGCCACGCCCTGAACCGCTCCCGGGGACGCGAACGCGCCGCCCTCGCGGCCGGATTCGGCGTGAACCTGGCCGTCAACGCGGCGTGGACCTGGCTGTTCTTCGGCCGGCGCAGCCCGGCCTCCGGTGTCGGCGGGGCTCTGCTGCTGGACGCGAGCAACCTGGCGCTCATCCGCCGTGTGGCCCGCAGCGATCCGAAGGCCGCCGCGGCGCTCGGCCCGTATGCGGGCTGGTGCGGCTTCGCCACCGTGCTCAGCGCCTCCATCGCCCGCCGCAACCGCTGATCGGCCGCGACGACACATCGGCACGTACATTTGTCGACTTAGGCGGCTTTGTCGACGCCTCCCGGAGGCGGGCATCCGACGGGCGTCCGCCTATATGACCGTCTATGACCGTCCCTCTCCCGACCGCCTCCCCGCCGGTACCCAGACCCGCGGTGGTGCGGCCGATCCAGGGTGGAGGATGATCGACGTATGACGGAAGACTGGTTGTCGGCGCGGGCGCGTGACGCGGAGGCCTCGGTGGCGGGCGGGTTCGACCTCTCGCTGTGCGTGCGCGAGCAGATCCACCGGCTCGGCGGCGTCCAGTCGTACGGGACGCTGCTGGCGGTGGCGCCGGAGAGCGGTCTCGTCGACACCGCCGCCGAGAACGCCGAGGCGCTGCTCGGCGTCGCCGCCGAGGACCTGGTGGGCCGACCCGTCACCGGTGTGCTCGGGGCCGAGGACTGGGCCGAGGCGCTGGAGGCGTCCGCCGAGGGCGACTCCATGGCCGTCACGCTGCCCGTCACGGCCGGCGCCCCCGGGCGCCTGAGCGACTTCGACCTGTCCGTCCACCGGCGCGAGGGACTGGTGGTGCTGGAGTTCGAGCCGCGCGACGCGGCCGACGCCTTCCAGTTCGCGGGCTTCTACCAGGGCGTCCGCCGGGCGCTGCGCGGGCTGCGGTCCGCCGACACGGTGATCGACTGCTGCCGCGCCGCGGTCGGCGAGGTGCGCCGGCTCACCGGGTACGACCGGGTCGTGGCCTACCGCTTCGACGGCGTCGACGGACCCGGCGAGGTCGTGGCCGAGGACGTCCAGGACGGATGGGAGCCGTGGCTCGGACTCTGGTTCCCGGCCACCGACATCCCCCCGCAGGCCCGGCGCCTGTACGAGGAGAACTGGATCCGCGTCATCTGCGACGTCGACGATCCCACCGCCCAGCTCCACCCGCCGCTCCGCCCCGCCACGGACGCGCCCCTCGACCTGTCCGGCTCGGCGCTGCGCACCGTCTCCGGGTTCCACCTGGAATACCTGCGCAACATCGGTGTGCGCTCGTCGATGTCGGTGTCGCTGATGCGTGAGGGACGCCTGTGGGGGCTCATCGCCTGCCACGGCGCCCGGCCGACGTGGCTGGCGCCGGAGGTCCGCTCTGCGTGCGAGCTGTTCGGCGCGGCCTTCTCCATGCAACTGTCCGCCATCGAGGAGCGGGAGCGGGCCGACGCCCTGGAGAGCTCGGGCCGCAACGCGGCGGCGGTGGCCGAGATGCTGACCGAGGACGTCGGCACGGCGCTGACGCGCCACGACGAAGCGGTGCGCGAGCTGGTGTCGGCCGACGGCGTGCTGCTCGTGCGCGGCGGCCGCGTCTCCGCCGTGGGCGTCGCGGCCCCGCAGGAGCTGGCCGACCTGCTCGGCCGGTACGCCGCGGCCGCGGCGCCCGGCGGAGTGTGGTCCACGGACCGGCTGCCGGAACTCCTCGCCGCCGACGGCGCCGCGCCGTCGGCGACCGCGTCCTGCCCCGCGGGCGTGCTGCTGCTGTCCCTGGGCCCCGGCGACTACCTGGCCTGGGCGCGGGCGGAGCGTCCCATGCCCCGGGAGTGGGCCGCCGACCCCGCCCGCCCCGTGCTGGTCGGCCCCCGCGGCGAGCGTCTGACGCCCCGCGGATCGGGCGCCGTCTTCCGGTCCATGATCCGGGGCCGCAGCCTGCCGTGGAGCGCGCGGGACGAGGCCGCGGCGCTGGAGCTGCGGCGGCTGCTCACCGGGCTGGTGCTGCGGCACGCCGACGCGCTGGGCCTGCTCAACGACGAGCTGCGGATGACCAACCTGGACCTCGACTCCTTCGCCCATGTGGCCGCGCACGACCTCAAGGAGCCGCTGCGCGGCATCGCGAACGCCGCCACGTTCACCCTGGAGGACGCAGGGGACGGTCTCGACGCGACCAGCGTGCGCCGGCTCCAGACTATGCAGCGGCTCGCCGCCCGCATGGACGACCTGCTCAACTCCCTGCTGCACTACGCCCGGATGGGCCGGACTGGGCTGCGGCGCGAGGACGTCGCCCTGGACGACGTGGTGGACGCCGCGCTGGAGGTCGCCGGGCCGCGGCTGGCCGAGGAAGGGGTGCGGGTGGTGCGGCCGGCCGCCCTGCCCCGCGTCCGCGCCGACCCCGACCGGATCTACGAAGTGCTGGTGAACCTGCTCGTCAACGCCGCCAAGTACGCGGCCGACCGGCCCGACCGCAAGGTGGAGATCGCGATGGAGGACGCCGTCGCGCCCGGCGCGGAGACCGCCGCGCCGGCCGTCGTGGTCCGGGACAACGGCATCGGGATCCCGCCCGACCGGCAGGAGGAGGTGTTCGACCTCTTCCGTCGGCTGCACGGGCCGCACGAGCGGGGCGGCGGCACCGGCGTCGGCCTGGCCGTGGTCAGGCGCATCGTCGAACGCCACGGCGGCCGGCTGTGGCTGGCCGGCGTGCCGGGGGAGGGAACGGCGTTCTACTTCACCCTCGGCGACGACTCGCCGGGCGGAACCGGCGGCTGACCCTTGGCCTCCAGCCAGTAGTCCATGGCGCCCTTGAGGACGGTGCGGAACAGCTCGAAGTTCAGCGGCTTGTAGATGTAGCTGTCCGCCCCGGCGGCGTAGCACGCGTCCACCTCGGCGGGCGCGGTGGAGGACGTGAACACCACCACGGTGATCTCGGCCAGCTCCGGCCGGGCGCGCAGCGACTTCAGCACCGCGTGCCCGCTCACGCCGGGCATGTTGAGGTCCAGCAGGACGATGCCGGGCGCCTCCTCGCCGCCCAGCAGGCGGTCCACCAGGCCCTCGCCCTGGGAGAGGAACTCCAGGCGCAGGTGGGGATGGGTGCGGGAGAGCGCGCGCTCGATCGCCTCGGCGTCCTCCTGGGAGTCCTCCACCACCAGAACGCGACCGGTGTCCAGTTGCCTGCCCGGCGCGTGGTCCTGCTTCACGGTCGTCCTTTCATCCGTGCGATCAGCACGGCGGTGTCGTCGTCGCCCATGCGACGGAAGTCCGAGGCGGCGGCCACGAGCCGGGCCGCCGAGGTCTCGTCGAGCGGCCCGAGACGTCGCACCGCCGCCGGGAGGCAGTGCTCGAAGCAGGTGCCGTCCGCCGACCTGGCCTCCGTCAGGCCGTCGGTGAACAGCACGATCGCGTCGTCGGCCGCGAGCCGGATCCGGCTGGCCGTGTAGTCGGCGTCGGACACCACGCCGAGCAGCAGCCCGCGGGCCGGCGTCTCGGCCACCTCCCCGTCGGCGTACCGCACGAGCGGCCAGGGATGCCCGGCCCCGGCGATCTCGGCCTCCCAGCCGCCGTCGGCGGCGGGTGTGAGGGCCACGACCAGGGCGGTGACGAACCGGGAGGCCCCTTCCCCGATGAGGGTCCGGTTGAGCCGTGCCAGGGCCTGATCCGGCGGCGTGCCGTCCTCCAGAAGGGTGCGCAGGGTGTACCGGGCGAGGGCGGTGAAGGCCGCCGCCTCCGCTCCGCGTCCGCACACGTCGCCGATGAACAGGGAGATCCGGTCGCCGGCGATGACCGCGTCGTAGAAGTCGCCGCCGACGTCGAGGCTCGGGTCGCCGACCTCGTAGGAGGCGCTCAGCTCGACTCCGGCGGGCCGCGGCAGGGCGCGGGGCAGAAGGTGGCGCTGGAGCACCTCGACGTGCTGCTGGCGCTGGTCGTAGAGGGTGGCGGTGTCGATGGCGAGGGCGGCGCGGCCGGCGAGGTCGGCCAGCGTCGGCAGGTCCGAGAGGGTGGTGTCGTCCCGGTGGTACAGGAAGGTGAGCGTGCCCAGGACGCGGCCGCGCGCCCGCAGCGGGCTGATGCTCAGCGCCTGGATCGACTTCCCCTCGCCCGGGGCGTCGGGCCCGAAGGGTCCGCCGACGAGGTCCTGGTCCCGCAGCACCCGGCCCCCCACCTGCCGGGCGCTGCCGCGCAGCTTCGCGGTCAGCCAGTCGTCGTCCCGCACGATCGCGCCGAGCCACGCCTGCGCGCCGGCGGCGACATGGGTGGTGGCGACCGGTTCGAGTTCCCCGTCCGGCCGGAACAGGTGCACCGCGCACCCCTCGGCCACCGCGGGCACGGCCAGCCGCGCCACCCGGCGCAGCGTCTCCTCCACGTCCAGGCTCTCGTCCATCTGGAGCGAGGCTTCGGCGAGGAAGGCGTCCCGCGCCTGCCGCCGCTCGTGGACGCGGCCCTCCAGGATGCGGCTGTCGCTGACCGCGATGATCTCGGCGACCTGCGTGAGCTGCTCGGTCAGGCGCCGCTCCTGGTCGGCGGTCGGCGCGCTGTCCAGGCCCACCCACACGCCGATGGCGTCCCCGGCGCCGAGGGCGAAGAGGCACTCCAGCACGGTGACCGCCCCGGCCTCCCGCAGCAGCGGGGCGGCGAGCGGCTGCACGGCCTCCGGTCCGTCGGGAGCGCACCGGCGCACCGTCGGCTGGCCTACCGTGGTGATCAGGGGCGGCGGGGCCGTGCCTCCCGGCCAGTCGGCCGCCGAGGGGTGCCAGGTCGTGGGCTCGCCGCCGTCGGGCGTGAGCAGGCGCAGATAGCGCGGCTCGCGCCCCGCCCATCGCGCGCCGACGACCGCGACGGTCCCGGGCTCCAGCGCCAGAGCGGAGTACACGCGCGTAGCGAGAGCGGTGACGTCGTCGACCAGCGCGGCCGCGAGCCACAGCTCGTGCAGGTGACGCGACCACTCCGACGGCGTCCGCGACGCCGTTCGAGCACGGTTGCTCACGTGTTCGTCTCCATCACTGCATCCTACGGGGGCGCGTCCGTCCGGCCCTCGGGGCAGGTAAAAAATAGAACATCCGTACGACTACGGACGGTGGCCGATTTGCGGCGGTCCGTCTGAACGACGGCGAAGCGGGCACAGAGATTCCACAAAGACCGTCCCTACCGTCACTCCCCCATCCAACCGCCGTACAGCGGGAGTTGAGTTGTCCATGCTCGGATCACCTCCAGGCCGGAAGGCGACCGCCCGGGGCCTCCTAGGGGTCGCGGCCGCCGCCGCCCTTCTCGTCGGGTGCTCCTCGCCCGGCAAGGGAACGGAGAACACCGCCTCCGTCTCCTCCGCGTCGTCCGCCTCCTCGTCGGCGACGAGTTCCGCGCACCACAAGCCCAACATCATCTACGTGCTGACCGACGATCTCTCCTGGAACCTCGTGCGCTACATGCCGCACGTCCAGCAGATGCAGCACCAGGGGACGACGTTCTCCGACTACTACGTCACCGACTCCCTGTGCTGCCCGTCGCGTTCGTCCATCTTCACCGGTGAATACCCCCACAACACCGGGGTGTTCACGAACAACGGCGACGACGGCGGCTACGGCGCCTTCATGAAGAACGGCGACGAGAAGAAGTGCTACGCGCCGGCCCTCCAGAAGGCCGGCTACCGCACCGGCTTCATGGGCAAGTACCTCAACGGCTACGAGCCGAAGGACACCCAGGGCGCCGACCACCCCTACGTCCCGCCGGGCTGGAACGAGTGGGACACGGCGGGCAACGGCTATCCGGAGTTCAACTACGACCTCAACGAGAACGGCAAGGTCGTCCACTACGGACACGACCCGAAGGACTATCTGACCGACGTGGTCTCCGGCAAGGCGCGGTCGTTCGTCGACTCCTCGGCCCAGGACGGCAAGCCGTTCATGCTGGAGGTCGCCACCTTCGCACCGCACGCCCCGTCCACGCCGGCGCCGCGGGACGCCCACAGCTTCCCCGACCTCAAGGCCCCGCGGACTCCCGCCTATGACAAGCCGTCCGTCCCGACTCCCCAGTGGCAGAAGGCTCTCAGCCCGCTGACGCAGAAGGAGAAGACGCAGATCGACACCGCTTTCGCCAAGCGGGTCCGCTCCGTCCAGGCCGTCGACGCGATGATCGGCCGCATCCAGGACGAGTTGAAGGCGAAGGGCCTCGCGGACGACACCTACCTGATGTTCGGCTCCGACAACGGCTTCCACATGGGCGAGCACCGCCTGCGTCCGGGCAAGCAGACCGCCTACGACACCGACGTCCGCGTCCCCATGATGGTCACCGGACCGGGCGTCCCGGCCGGCAAGACGGTCTCCCAACTCGTCCAGAACACGGACCTCAACCCCACCTTCCAGGCGCTGGCGGGACTCCCGGCGCCCTCCACGGCGGACGGCCTCAGCCTCGCCGACCTGATGCACGGCCGGTCGCCCGACCACTGGCGCCAGTCGGTGCTCATCGAACACCACCACCCCGAGACCAAGGCGGGCGACCCGGACGCCGCCCCGAAGGCCGCGGGCAACCCTCCGACCTACGAGGCGATCCGGACCGCCGACAGCCTCTGGGTCGAGTACGCCGACGGGGAACGCGAGTACTACGACACGCACGCCGACCCCAACGAGCTGAAGAACAAGGCCGGCACGCTGAGCGACGCCCGGAAGAAGTCCCTGCACGCCACGCTCTCCGCCCTGGCGCACTGCCACGGCTCCGCGAACTGCGAGAGCGCTTCCGCACTCCACGGCTAGACAGCCCGCTCGCCGCACTCCACGGCGAGGCGGGTCGCGCGTCGCACCCCCCGCAGCCACGGGGAGTGCGGCGGCGCGGCGTCCCGGGCCGCACGCCCTCAGCCCGCGTCTCGCGCGCGGCGCGCGCGGGGCCGGCGAAGAGAGAAAGAGAAGAGGGGCATCAGAGCCGCGGCTCGGGGGACCCCTACCACAAGGCGGGGTCGGCTACCCCGGGGGCCGGCCCGGCTCAGGCTCTCCCGGTACAGACCACGTGCCGGGAGAGCCGCCGCCCGCCGCGGCCGGGGCACGGCCGTGCGGGCGCCGTGCTCGCGTCAGAGCCGGACCGGCGGGGGCTGTACCATCGGACCTCGTGCTTGGGAAGCAGGTACACGCGTGGCGGCCAGCCTGAACGACGGCCGCCCGCGGTGCACACCCGTCCTGCGTCCCGAGGAGGAACTGAGCAGTGCGCCAGGGAATCCCGAACAGCCCGGTCGGCGAGCCCGCCGCGTCGACAGGCGCGGCGCAGTCCCCACCGGCCCCCGGCGGATCCGACGGGGCCGCGCTCACTCTCCGGCGCGACCCGCCTGCGCACCGTGCCGCCCCGCGCGAAGCGCCCGACCCCCAAGAGGGAACGGCGTACCGCCGTCCGCGCCCGGGGCGGCCGCCGAGTCCGGGCCCGCGGCCCGCACCCGTGGCTAACGATGTGAACACCCTGTGGGCGTTCGCGGGACATCGATCGCGGATAATGCCGGGATCGCAGGTAGATTCGAGGCGGTCGCCGTCCGGCGGCCTCCAGGTGCACGGGGTCAGGGGCGGGGAAGGCGGGATTATGGGTTGGGCGTCACAGCCAGGGACGGCCGACGTGCCCTCGCCCGCTGAGGCTGGAAGCGTGGCGGCCCCGCAGTGGTGGGAGCCGTCGGTCCTGCTGGTCGAGGACGACCCGGGCGACGCCCTGCTGGTCGAGGAACTGGTCGCCGACACCACGCTGAAGATGCGCCTGAGCTGGGTCCCGTCGATGACCGAGGCCCGCGAGGTGCTCGCGACCGAAGCCCCGGACTGCGTGCTGCTGGACCTCAACCTGCCCGACGCCCGGGGACTGGAAGCCGTCTCCCGCATCCTGGACTACACCGACCAGGTCGCGGTCGTCGTGCTCACCGGCCTCGCGGAGGAGGCGACCGGCCTCGCGGCGGTCGCCGCCGGCGCGCAGGACTACCTCGTCAAGGGCCGCGTCGAGCCGGAGCTGTTCGGACGGGCCGTGCGCTACGCGATCCAGCGCAAGCAGGCCGAGCAGGCCGCGGTGGCCCTTCAGGCCAGCCAGATGCAGGCCCAGGAGAACGCCCGGCTGGAGCGCGGCCTGCTGCCCCGCCCGCTGCTGAACGGCGCCCCGGTGGACGTGACCACCCGCTACCGGCCCGGCCGCGCCCACGCCCTGCTCGGCGGCGACTTCTACGACATCGTGCAGAGCGCGGACGGCGCCGTGCACGCCCTGATCGGGGACGTCTCCGGGCACGGCCCCGACGAGGCCGCCCTCGGCGTCGCGCTGCGCATCGCCTGGCGCACCCTCGTGCTCAGCGGCGTCACCGGCGCCGAGCAGATCAGCCGCGTCGAGGAGATCCTGCTGGCCGAGCGGGCCGGCGCCCACGTCTTCGCCACGCTGACGAGCCTCACGGTCGAACCGGGCAGCCACCACGTGCGCATTGTCCGCGCCGGCCATCCCGGCTTCCTGGTGTGCGCCGAGGACGGCGGCGTGGAGTGGGTCGAGGTCGGCGGCGGCCCGGCGCTGGGCGTCGTACCCGGCGGAGCGTGCTGGCCGGTGCGGGAACTGTCGGTGCCCGCGGGCGCCTCCCTGGTGCTGTTCACCGACGGGCTCTTCGAGGGGTACGTCGGACGCGGCAAGGAGCGCCTGGGGGAGGAGGGGCTGCTGCGCCTCGCACACGAGGTGGCCGGGCTGCCCCCCGAGGCGTTGGTGGACGGGCTGATCGAGCGCGCCGAGTCGCTCGCCGAGAGCCAGGGCGGCCTCGACGACGACGTGGCCGTGCTCCACCTGCGCTGGAACTGAGACGGGCGATCGAGAAGGTGTCGGGTAAGAACGCGGTGGGCGAGTACGGCAACAACGCTGAGAGCGCTGAGAGCGGCGAGAGCGGCGGGAACGTTCTCCACCCGGGCAGACGGCGGATCAGCCGCCGGCTGACGGTGCAGGGCTGGTTCCATGCGGTGCTGGCGCTGATGGCGCTCATGGTGGTCGTCGGCACCGTGGTCGGCGTCCAGGTGATGGGCGCCACCGTGCGCGTCACCGACCGGCTGACCGACCGCGTCCAGCCGGCCCAGACGCAGGCGTACCGGCTCCAGGCCGCCCTGGTCAACCAGGAGACCGGCGTCCGCGGCTACGCCATCGCCGCCGACCTCCAGTTCCTCGCCCCCTACACGCAGGGCAAGGACGACGAGGCCCATGCCGCGGCCCGCCTGCGCGCACTCATCGGAGACCAGCCGCGGCTGCTCGCGGGCCTGAACGCGGTCGAGCGCCAGGCGGCGGACTGGCGGCGCTCCTACGCGGAGCCGCTCGTGGCCCAGGTCGTGCCCGGCCGGCCCCGCACGGTCGACCGCGCGACGGCCGAGCGGGGCAAGAAGGTCTTCGACGGGATCCGCGGCGGATGGAGCGCCGAGAACGCCGATCTGACGCGGGCGGTGGCGGACGCCAAGGACCAGCTCCACCACGCCCGCACGGTCCGCGACGCGGTCCTCGGCGGCATGGTGGCGGCCTTCCTGCTGACCGGCGTGGTCCTCGCGGTCCTGATCCGGCTGCTCGTGGCCCGCCCGCTCCAGGCCCTGCGCGACTCCTCCCGCCGTGTCGCCGGCGGTGAGTTCGACCACGTCATCACCGGTGAGGGCCCCGCCGACCTCACCGCGGTGGCCGGGGGCATCGAGCACATGCGGCAGCGGATCGTCGCCGCCCTGGACGCCGCCCACCGCCAGCAGGACGTCCTGGCCCGCCAAGCCGCCGACCTGGACGCCCAGGCAGTGGAACTGCGCCGCTCCAACGCCGAGCTGGAGCAGTTCGCCTACGTCGCCTCCCACGACCTCCAAGAGCCCCTGCGCAAGATCGCCTCTTTCTGCCAGCTCCTGGAGAAGCGGTACCGCGCCCAGCTAGACGACCGCGGCGTGCAGTACATCGACTTCGCCGTCGACGGCGCCAAGCGCATGCAGGTCCTGATCAACGACTTGCTCACCTTCTCGCGCGTCGGACGCCTCAACGACGCCCGGGTGGACGTCGACCTCGACCAGGCCCTGACCAAGGCTCTGGCCAACCTGGACACGGCCGCCGACGAGGCCGGCGCGCGGATCGAGCGCCCCGAGCGGCTGCCCGTGATCGTCGGGGACCCGACGCTGCTCAGCATGCTGCTCCAGAACCTCGTCGGCAACGCCGTCAAGTTCCGCCACCCCGAACGCCCCCCGCGCATAACGATCACCTGCGAGGAGGACCCGAACGGCGCCGGCCACCTCCTGTGCGTCACCGACAACGGCATCGGCATCGGCGAGGAGTTCGCGGAGAAGGTCTTCGTCATCTTCCAGCGGCTGCACAGCCGCGACGCCTACGGCGGCACCGGCATCGGCCTGGCGCTGTGCAAGAAGATCGTCGAGCACCACGGGGGACGCATCTGGATCGACACCGGCCACACCGGCGGCGCCCGCGTATGCTTCACCCTGCCGTCCGGTCCCGGCGACGCCGGCGCGACCGCACCCCGCTCTACCGAAAAGGCCCTCACATGACATCCCGCAGCGCCGCACCAGTCGACGTGCTCCTCGTCGAGGACGACCCGGGCGACGAGCTGATGACCCGCGAGGCGTTCGAAGACAACAAGATCGGCAACACGCTGCACGTCGTGCGGGACGGCGAGGAGGCCCTCGACTTCCTGTTCCGCCGCGGCCGGCACGCCGACGCCCCGCGCCCCGACCTGATCCTGCTCGACCTGAACCTGCCCAAGTACGACGGGCGGCAGGTCCTGGAGCGGATCAAGTCCGACCCGGACCTCACCGACATCCCGGTCGTCGTGCTCACCACCTCGGCGGCGGAGGAGGACATCCTGCGCAGCTACAAGCTGCACGCCAACGCCTACGTCACCAAGCCGGTCGACCTCGACCAGTTCATCGCCGCGGTCCGGCAGATCGACGACTTCTTCGTCCAGGTGGTGCGCCTGCCCCGGCGCAACGGCTGAGGACCCGGCCCCACGCCCGGCGAACGGCCGCAGGAAAAGGCGCGCACCACGACGGGGCCGCTGCGGCGACGGGCCCCGCGGCGCCGCGTCCGGCGTCCGGCTTGGCCCCCGCGCGCCCGCCGCCCCAGGATCGACGGGCGGGCGCCGAGAAGGCGCTCTCGCGGGGTAAGCGGAATCTATTCCTCCATGGGCCGGAGCGAAAGCCCCGCAGAGGTGTGACGCAGCTCATACGCGCCGCCGCCGTTCCCGTGCGCCCGCCTCGAAGACCCTGCCCGCCCCACGCTCGCCTCCCGGCCCGGCCGGTCGCAGGCTCGCCTCCCGGCCCCAGCCCGGTCGCAGGCTCTCGCGTCGGGCTCCGTCGGACGAATCCCGGGCGGCCGCGAACTTTTCGCCGCGCCGCCGCATCGAACCTCGTGTACCGCGCCGAAAGGCAGAGCGGGCGGCCAGCCCGCACCGCATGACACGAGTGGAGAGCGATTGCTGTGACCGACCACCGGAACACCAACGACCAGAGCGCCGCGCTCCGTCCCACCGCCGGGCGCCGCAGCGAGCGTCGGCGGGGCCGCGCGCTGCTCACCGCGGCCGCCGTCGCCGGGCTCGGACTCGCCGGAGTGGGCGTGGCGCAGGCCGCGGGGGCCGGCCATGCGAGCACGGCGGCATCCACCCCGACCTGCTCGGCCTCCGCGCTCAAGGCGACCTTCGGCCAGCAGCTCGCCGGCGGCATGAACCACCAGGGCGTGGTCGTCACGCTCCGCAACTACAGCGGCGCGACCTGCGCGGTGCGCGGCTACCCCGGCCTGGGCCTGGAGGACTCCGCACACCGGACGCTCTCCTCCCACACGCACTGGGGCGACACCTGGTACCTCTCCGATCCCGGCAAGAAGACGCTCGTCCTGCGGGACGGCGAGAGCGCCGAGGCCGTCGTCTCCTGGACCCACGCCAACGCCGGGACCTCCGGCGCGGTGCACGCGTCGTACCTTGAGATCACTCCGCCCGCGGCGACCGCGCACAAGACGCTCGCCTTCCCGCAGTGGGTCGACCACGGCGACCTCGAAGTGACCGCGCTGACCCGGCACGCCGACGTCACCAGGTGACCTTCCGCACCCGAGGCGCCCGGCCGCACCAGGCGGCCGGGCGCCTCGCGGCGGCGGGCGGCGGCCTGCGGGCCGGTCCGTCGTCGCGAGGCGGCGTCACCGTGATCGCCGCGCTCCTCGTGGCGTGGAGCGGGGCGGACGCCGTCGGCGGTTCCCGCTACGGCGCCCAGGGCGAGCTGACGGCCCAGCTCACGTCGGCCGCCCACGAGGCGGTGGCGTCCCAGGCGTTGGAGCCGCCGTCGCTCGCGATGTAGAGGGTGTGGTTGTAGTGGCGCAGGTACTTGCCCGGGAAGTTGTAGGAGTTGAACGAGGTGGTGCCGGCGCCGCTCTTGCCGCTCTCCGGGCAGAAGGTGGCGTCCGCCCTGAACTGCGCGCTGCCGTCCATCGGCTGGCGCAACAGCTTGAAGTCGTAGTGCCGCAGGAAGTCGCCGGGGTAGTTGCGCGACTCGAAGGACACGCAGGAGCGGTTGGCGAGGCCGCGCCGGACGACCCAGGTGGCGTCGTTCTTGTCGAGCGCCGAACTGCCCGACGAGATCGGGGAGGTGACGACCTGGCCGTCGCGGTGGCGGACGTATTCGGTGGTGCAGCAGGCGGTGGTGGCGCGCAGCGAGATCTCCGAGGCGGGGTTGAGCGTCCCGGAGCTGCCGGTGGGGCCGCCGTAGCCGACGGAGACGATATTGGACTGGACGGCGTCGTCGGCGGCGTCGGAGGGGATGCCGGCGGTCATCACGCCTTCGAAGAAGGACCCGATGGACCCGTTGCTGTTGTCGCCGCCGGTGCCGAGGACGATGGCGCCCTCCTGCCGCATCGGGGAGTAGCCGGGCGTGGTCGGCTCGCCGCCGGAGTACGTGGTGGTCAGGCCGCCTGACTGGGCGTTGCCGTGTTTCAGCGCGAAGTGGTCCCGGCCGTTGTTCTTCAGCAGGGCGGTGACGAACGGCAGCGGGCCGGTGCCGGTGTTCGCGGTGTTCGTGCTGTGTCCGGCGTTCGACTGGAACAGGCCGTTCTCCAGGTCGGCCTGCACCCAGGGCCCCGCGCCGTAGCAGGGCTGGAACCAGCATTCGGTGCCGAAGTTGAGGGCGTCCATGTGGCCGTTGCCGTTGTCCCGGGTGTTCGTCTCGGCGTTGCCGTAGTCGAAGCAGCAGGCGCCGTTGACGTGGGCGCCGGAGGTGACCATGTACATCCCCTCGGGCTGCCCGTTCACGGCCACGCCCGAGGTGGAGTTGTCGCGGTAGCCCATGCCGGCGGAGATCTCCAGCCCGTACGCCTGGTGGCCGCCGACGGTCACCGGCAGTGCGTCGGCGGGCGCCGCGACGTCGGCCGCGCCGGCCCCGCCCGGACCCTCGACGGTCAGGTCGTTGTGGCGCGGGGACTGGTCGTAGATCGTGGTGATGACGCAGGTCGTGCCGGAGCAGAAGGAGTCCTGGGCGGCGGCGTCGGCGTAGCCGCCGGTGGCGAGCAGGCCGATGTTCGCGGTGGCGCCGTCGGAGGCGCGCCGCACCTGGTAGAGCGGGCCGCCGTACGAGCCGTACAGGGCGCGGGCCAGGCTGTGCGCGGCGACGCAGGGCGTGCCGGCGCCGCCGTAGACGTCGCAGGGCAGCGAGCCCGCGGCGCCGGCGGACGGGGCGCGGCCGCCGAGGAGGACGGCCGCGAGGGCGGCGCAGACCGTGAGGAGGGAGAGGACGGCTCTTTTCGGCCGCCGGAAGTGGGGGGTTCGCACGAACACGGGGCACCTCGGATTCGTCGGGGGCGGTGCGTGATCCGTTCCTGGTGTGCGGTGGCACGGCGCTCTGGGCTGGCGATGGTCGATATACCGAACGACGTTCGACTGAAAAGCCAGACCCTCCGGCCGTCGAAATACCGAACAATCGCCGGAAATCCAGAGGCGATTGTTTGCGGGCCGCCGCAAGCCGTCAACCCCCTGCGAAGGCGAAAGAACACGAAACCGCGGAGAGGCAGGCGTCGGCTGACGCGGTCGCGGCGCCCTGTGGTGACGGCGGCGGCCGGGGCGACGTGCGACGGGGCGGTCGCGGCGGCTCGTCAGGCGTGGTGCGCCGTCGGCGCCGGTTCGGAGAGCGCCGCCGTGCGGCGGGGGAGCAGCAGCGGGGTCGCGAGCAGGAGCACGCCGGCCGCGCCGATGGCCGTACGGGGGCCGAGCAGGTCGCCCAGCACCCCCCAGAGGGCCGTCAGGAGCGCGGTCGAGGCCCTGGTCGTCACCGCCCAGGCGGACAGCGTGCGGGTGACGCGGTCGCTCGGAGTGCGTTCGAGACGGCAGGCGGCGGAGACCGGGTTGAAGACCCCGCAGCAGAAGATGAGCCCCAGTTCGACGCCGATCACCAGCAGCAGTCCGGGGGCGCCCGGCCGCACGAAGGCCAGGCCCAGCGGCCAGACCGCGCGCAGCGCCCCGGTCGCGACCAGCACGGGGCGCTGGCCGAACCGGGTCACGAGCGGTCGGGCCAGCCGCGAGCCGAGCAGCCCGCCGATCGAGGGCGCGGCGAAGGCGAGGCCGTACTGCCACGGCGCGAACCCCAGCGGGCCGAGCATCAAAACGGCCAGCAGCGGCTGGACGGCCATGACCAGGGCGTTGAACAGGGCGGTGTTGAAGAAGAGCGGACGCAGCGTCGCGTCGGCGAGGATGTGCCGCCAGCCGTCGAGCAGGTCCGCGGCCCGCAGGCGTCCGGCCTCCGGGCGCTCGGGCCGCGACTCGTGGCCGCCCATGGCGCCGATGCCCAGGGCCGAGAGCAGGTAGCTGACCGCGTCGGCCGCCACCGTCGCCACCGGACCGAGAAGCCCGATCGCCGCGCCGCCCAGCGGCGGTCCGATGATCGTGGCCGTCCACGCGGTGGACTCGAACCGGGCGTTGGCCGTGAGCAGGTCCTCGGCCGGCAGCAGCGTCTTCAGGTACGCGCCGCTGGCAGCGCGGAAGGTGATGTCGGCCGCCGCGACGACGACCGAGACGAGCAGGAGCTGAAGGAAGCTGAGCACGCCGAACGCGAACGCGACGGGGATCGTCAGCAGCGTCGCGAACCGCGCCAGGTCCGTCGCGATCAGCACCGGCCGCTTGCGGCGGGACTCCGCCCACGGGCCGAGCGGCACCGCGGCGGCCGCGCCCACCGCGGACCCCACACAGGCGAGCGCGGCGACCTCGGCCGGTCCGGCACGCAGCACCCGCACGGCGATCAGCGGAAACGCGCCGAAGGCGAGCCACGTGCCGAGCGCACTGGTCCCGTACGCTCCCCAGAGCCACCCGAACCGCCGCCCCAGACGGCGCCCGCTCCCCATGTCCGTCACCCTTCACCGCCCACCCGCACAACCGATCCGCGACCGAGGGAATCAAAGCGGCCCGCACACCAGGTAGCAAACAACCTGAGACCCACCCGCCACAACCATCGGTTGTGACCGTAGGGTCTTCCTGTGGACATCGACACCGTGCGGACCTTCGTCGCCGTCGCCGAGGCGCGGCAGTTCCGAGAGGCCGCCGCCGCCCTCGCGGTCACCCAGCAGGCCGTCTCCAAGCGCATCGCCGCGCTGGAACGCGACCTGAACGTGCGGTTGTTCACCCGCACTGCCCGCGGCGCCGAGCTGACCATCGACGGGCAGGCGTTTCTGCCGCACGCGCGCGAGCTGCTGCGCGTCGCCGAGCGCGCGACCGCGTCCGTACGCCCCGGCCGCCGTCCGCTGCGCGTCGACGTGATCGCCTCGCGCGTCGCGCCGTCCGGCCTGATGCGCGCCTTCCACCGCGCGCACCCCGAGATCGAGCTGGACGTGGTGTGGCTGTTCGACGTCGAGACGGCCGTCGCCGCCCTCCGGTCCGGCGAGATCGACGCGTCCTTCCGCGCCGTCGCCGCGCCCGGCCGGCCCCTCCCCGACGACGTCGACGCCGTCCGGGTGCTCGACGAGCCGCTCCACCTTCTCACCGGCCCCGCCCACACGCTCGCCGGCGCCCGGTCGGCGCCCCTGGCTCAGCTCGCCGGGCACCGCATCTGGATGCCCGGCATCGTCCCCGGCACCGAGTGGGCCGCCTACTACGACGACCTCGCCGCCGAGTTCGGCCTCACCATCGAGGCGACCGGCCCCAACTTCGGCTCCGACGCGCTCCTGGACACCATCGCCGACACCCCGGCCCTGGCCACCTTCATGGGCGAGCGGACCCGCCTCGTCTGGCCCACCGACCACGGCCTGCGCCGCATCCCGATCACCGACCCGACACCGGTCTACCCGCACGCGCTCCTGTGGCGCCGCGACAACCCCCACCCCGCGCTGGCCGCCCTCCGCGCCCACCTCGCCGCCACAGCGACCGGCCACGACACCGCCGGGACCTGGACGCCGGCCTGGACGATCCCGCGCTGAACCCCGCCGCGCCGTAGATGGTCGCAAGGCCGGGTGTGAGCCGCCGCTTCCACCGCTCCGGCGATGCCTCCTGATCCCTACGCATCCCCACGCCCATTACTACGCGTCCCACACCCCTTTTCCGACCCGGCTTTTTGCCGATCCGGCAACAGCGATGGCCCTCCCGGCACGCACCGGTGCACCGTGGGGCCATGAGCGACGACATCGACATCGCAGGCGAACCGACCGCACCCGACGCCCCCTCGCCCGCCGGGGTCTACGCCGGGGATCCCGCCGCGCGGGCCGAGTGGGACGGCAGGTACGCCGAACGGCAGCAGCTATGGAGCGGCGAGCCCAACGGCGCTCTCGTGGACGAGGTCGCCGGGCTCACTCCCGGGCGGGTGCTCGACGTCGGCTGCGGCGAAGGCGCGGACGCCATCTGGCTGGCGCGCGGCGGCTGGGACGTGACCGCGCTCGACGTCTCCGGCGTGGCGCTGAAGCGAGCCGCCGCGCACGCGCGGGCGGCCGGCGTCGCCGTGCGCTGGGTGCACGCCGGGCTGACGGAGGCCCCGCTGGCGCCGGGCGTCTTCGACTTGGTCTCCGCGCAGTACCCGGCCCTGCCGCGCACTGAGGACGCGGCGGCCGAGCGCGCGCTGATCGCGGCGGTCGCGCCCGGCGGCGTCCTGCTGCTCGTCCACCATGCCGGGATGGACGCCCACCAGGTCGAGCACGGCGACTTCGATCCGGCCGACTACGTATGGCCCTCCATGGTCGCCGCGCTCCTCACCGACGACTGGGAGGTGGAGGCGGACGAGCAACGACCGCGTACGGCGCCCCCGGGCGGCGCGGGCGCCCACCACACCGACGACGTGGTACTGCGCGCGCGCCGCCTGCGCTAGTGCTGTGGCCGCACGCTGCCGAGTCGAGTCCTGAGCGGTCTCGGCTCGTGGGCTTCAGGCGAGGGCGGCGGCTGTCAGGGCGAAGGCGGCGACGATGACGGCGACGCGGACGTGGGTGGCGCCGTCGTGGCGCCATCCGACGGCAGCCTGGAGCTGTTCTTTCGTCTGGTCACGGAAGACCTCTGGCTTGCCTTCCTCCGATTCGGCCGACGGCTGTTCGACGTCCCGGACACACCCGACGCTGACAGTCTTCTGTTCCAGTACGGGACCTACGCCTTCGACGGTCCTCCCGTGTTCACGCTGGACCTCACCCGGCAGTTCGAGATCTCCGACCGCGACGGTGATCACGACCATTGCGTGCAGGTCCACTGCGAGCGCAGATACGGACTCGCACCCGCCCTGGAGGCCCTGGGAAACTGATGGATCAGGACGTCAGACGAAGAAGGCGTTCATTCCGGGCACGTCAGAGAGATAGGTCTCGATGCTGGCGATCTTTCCGTCGCGCAGGCGGCAGACCGTGGCCAGGTATTCGTCCAGGACGGCGTCTCCCCGGCGCGCGGTGTTGTGCAGGGAGAGCGCCATGTTCTCCCTGCTGACCAGGAGGTGCAGCAGCTCGAAGTCGAGGCCGTACGAGGCGATCTGACGAGCGCGCTCCACCACCGCGTCGGCGCCGTCGGCCGTGCCGGAGACGGTGTTGTCGCCGGGCAGGGTCCAGGTGGCGTCGTCGTGCAGCAGGTCCCGGAGGCCGTCCCAGTCGCGGGAGGCGAGGCCCTGGTGGAAGCTGTGCCCGAGAGCGAGGGCGGCTTCGTCGGTGGACATGGGTTTCCCTTCGGTCAGCGCTAAAGCGGCAACTTTTGCTTTAGCTCGACTGTACGCACGCCGATCGCTAAGGCGCAAGCTCTTGCTTTAAAGTGGAGGGGTGAACGCTGACGCACCAACGAAGCGGCCCGGCGGCCGCAGCAGCCGCGTCCGTGACGCCGTGCACAGCGCGGTGGTCGATCTGGTGGGCGAGCGCGGTGCCGACCAAGTGACTCTCTCCGCCGTGGCCCAGCGCGCGGAGGTCAACCCCAGCACGCTCTACCGGCGTTGGGGCACACTCGCCGCGCTCTTGGTCGACGTCGCCGAGCGCCGCCGTGAGACCGGCGCGCCCCCGCTCGTCGGCGACCTGCGCACCGACCTGGAGAGCCAGGCGTGCTGGACGCTGACGGAACTCTCCCGGCCCGGCGGCATCGCGTTCTTCCGCGCCGAGGTCGCGCCCGACGTCGATGAGCGGCACAGCGGATTGCGTGAGTGTCTGCGCAGGGTCAGCGAGCGCTTCAGCCCCGTCCTCGAAGCGGCCCGGGAGCGCGGCGCCGTGCCCCCGCCCCTGGAGCAGGTTCTGGACCGGATCGTCGCGCCGCTCTACTTCCGGGTGGTCTTCTCGATCCCCGACACGGACGAGGCGTACGCGCGCGGCCTGGTCGCGGGGCTCCTCGGGGAGAGCTAGCTCGAATTCTCGCCCTCCGACCGGCCCCTCGCCCTGGCAGGGCACTGTCGGCACTGGGCGGCGTCGCCGCGCTGAGGCTGCCCAGCACGCCGCCGGTGCCGCGACGGAGACGGAGACGCGGTGCGCCGGGGCCCGTCAAGCCCGATGCGCGCCGCTCCAGCTCGCCAGCATCGGCAGGACGCGGGCGGTGGGGGAGTCGGGGTCCGCCGTGTAGATCACGAGATGCTGTTCCGGCTCGTCCGGCGCGACGACGTGCTCGATGTCGAAGAGCATCGGACCGGCCACCGGGTGCTCGATGCGCTTGCTCGTCGAGCGGAAATCCACGACGGCGTGGTCGTCCCACCAGCGGGCGACGTCACGGTCTGCGGTGCGCAGCTCGTTCACGAGGCGCGCCAGCCGGTCGTCGTACGGCCGGCGGGCCGTCTCACGACGCAGCATGCCGACGGTGGCCGCGGCGAAGTGGGACCAGTTGGCGATGCGCTCACGAGCGACGGGATCTTGGAACATGTACCTGATGAACGAGGATCCCGGCTCCAGTGGCCGCCCGAGGACCTCCGCGAGCAGGGCGTTGCGGGCGAGGACCCTGCCTCGGTGACCGAGCAGGAGTACCGGCACGTGGTCCAGGGTGCGCAGCACTCGTATCAGTCCGGGCGCCGGACTCTGCGCGGCGTCGGGGTCGCCGCCGCAGTGACGAGCGGCAGGGTCGGCCAGATCGCGCAGATGCGCGTGCTCGACTTCGTCGAGGCGCAGCGCTCGGGCCAGCGCGTCGAGCACGCCCGTCGAGACGTTGGCCTGACGCCCCTGTTCGAGCCTGCTGTAGTAGTCCGCGCTCAGCCCGGCGAGCACGGCCAGTTCCTCGCGCCGCAGTCCCGGCACACGCCGAGGTCCGGGAGCGACTTTGAGGCCGACTTGCGAGGGGGACAGCCGGTCCCGGCGGGAACGCAGGAACGCCCCGAGCGCGGCTCGATCACGTGGCATTTTTCCAGGATATACACGGCGCCCTCCACGCCATCCGGGCCTTGGGTGGTCATGCTGTGACCAGGTTCGCTGTGACCTGGTTCTCTGCGAGGAAGCCGGCGTAAGAAGGAGTGGCGACTCCTCCCCCTCCCCGGCTCATCGTCACCTCGGACACGCCGGACGAGGAGCAGCGCGTACGGCTGTGCTGCGGCGCCGTGCGCCCTTGCGATGCCGAGCCCTACGCAGACGGCGTCGGCGTCTCGCAACCGCACATCCCGGACTCCGACCACCCCGACCGCACATCGAGAACCCGTACCAGAGGACTGACTGATGCCCCACAGGAAAATCCGTATCGGAATCGTCGGCGCCGACACGAAGGCGAGCTGGGCCCAGGTGTCGCACATCCCGGCGCTGCGAAGCCATCCTCATGCGGAGCTGGTCGCGGTCGCCACGCGGCACGAGGAGAGCGCTCGCGCCGCGGCGGCGGCGTTCGGTGCGCAGAAGTGGTTCGCCGACCCGGTGGACATGATGCGCGACGAGACGATCGACGTCGTCACCGTCGCCGTCAAGGTGCCCGCCCACCGCGAACTGGTCCTCGCCGCGCTCTCCGCGGGCAAGGCGGTCTACAGCGAGGCGCCTCTCGGTGTCTCGGTCGAGGAGACGGAGGAGCTTGCCTCGACCGCCGCATCGCGGACGACCGCCATCGGCTTGCAGGGCAGGCTGAACCCTTCCGTGCGTCGGGCGAGGGACATCATCGCGGACGGCCGGATCGGCGAGCCCCTCCGGGCCCGGGTCGTCTCCACCTCCCTGGGCTTCGGCGGCGTCACCGTGTCCCCGTACGTCTATTTCGACAAGGCCGACTCCGGCGCCAACCTTCTGACGATCACCGCGGGCCACACCCTCGACATCGTGGAGAGCGTGCTCGGTGACATCACCGAGGTCGACGCCCGCGCCGACACCCTCTGGCCGGTCGTCACCGTCATGGACACCGGTACGACCACCGCACGCGAGGTGCCGGACCATGCCGACGTCCTCGGCAGGACGGCGTCCGGCGCGATATTCAACGCCAGTGTCGTCGGCGGGGTTCCCGCCGACGACGCGGATTTCGTGTTCGAGGTATGCGGCAGCGAGGGCTGGCTCAGGCTGACGGGCGGCACGATGTACGGGGTCCAGGGCGGCGACCTGACCCTGACGTCGAGCGCCCCGTTCGACGCCCCGGACGCCCTTGTGGTCGGCGGAGGCCCTGCCGACCCGGCCGTGAACGTGGCGGAGGTGTACGCGAGCATGGCTCGTGACCTGGAGACCGCACGCCGCGACACACCCGGCTTCGCCCACGCACTGCACAATGCGCGCCTGATCGCCGCCGTCGCCCGTGCCGCACAGTCCGGGACGCGCCAGACACTTCCTCGCGCATAGACGCGGTCCTCCACCACCTCGCCGTTCGTGCCGTAGCCACGGAGCCCGAAGGCGAGGTCGACGAGCCGGTCGTGCCGTGAAGGCGGGTCGTTTCCTACGACGGCGAGCGTCCCGCCCAGGGCCGCCCCGGTGCCGCCGCTGGGGCCCGCGGTGGGACCGGTCGACCGGATCATGGCCGTCGTCTCTGGGCGTGGGCGGTGGCTCAGCGCTCTCCGGCGGCCGGCCCGGCGCCGTCGGTCCCCGTGCCGGCAGCCGTCGCGCACCCGGCACCCGGGAACACGTGTCCCACGCACCGACCACCCCCGACGACTGCTCCCCGCGCCCGCGCTTCAGGCAGGTCAGCGGTGCGCGGTCACCGCCGGGTCGGCGATGGCGGTGAGCCGGAGTTTCGTCTCGTCCTCGCTGCCGGGCACGGCGGTCATGACGACGATCTTGAGTTCGCAGTCGCCGTCGACCAGGACGTCGCAGTCCACCTTGATCGGGCCCACTGACGGGTGGTCGATCGTCTTGTGGTCCTCGCGGTGCGCGGCCACCTCACCGGTCGCCCACAGCGCGGCGAACCTGCTGTTGCCCGCGCTCAGCTCGCGGATCAGCGCGGCCAGGCGGCTGTCCCGAGGGAAGCGGCCGGTGGCGCGGCGCAGATCGGACACGACAGCGGCGTCAGTGGCGTCGCGGTCCGCCTCGGTCACCGGCCACAGCGCGAGGCGGGCGGCGCCGGAGTCCACCGGGAACCTGGAGCGGGCGAAGTTGCGCAGCCGCGACGGCAAGGCGGAGGGATCGCCCAGCAGGGCCGCCCACCCGCGGTTCCACCAGACCAGTTGCCAGTCCGCCGCGAACACGGCGACCGCCACGTCCCCGAGGCGAGCGAGCACCCGTTGCACGCCGGGCGGAAGGTGGTCGTTGATCGTGCCGTCCACCGGCGGTACGAGCTGGGCCAGCCGGTACAGGTGGTCCCGCTCGGCGCTGGACAGGTGCAGGGCTCGCGCCAGGGAGGCCACCACCGACGCTGAGGGCGTCGTGGCCCGGCCCTGTTCCAGGCGCACGATGTAGTCGACCGACACTCCGGCCAGGTCGGCGAGTTCTTCGCGTCGCAGCCCGGCCGCCCGGCGCCCTCGGGCCGCCGGCAGCCCTGCGGCCGACGGGGGCAGCCGGTCCCGCCACGTGCGGATCATCACGCCCAGTCCGTTTCCGGGTGTCGCTGGCATGCTCTCCATCCTCCTGCATCCCCGATCGTGCACGGGGGCCCGAGGGTGGTACTGGGTTTCCTACGGTGGAAGCGTTCCTGTTCCGCCGCCCTCCTTCGGAGCAGTATCGAACCCATGACAATCACCTTCATCACCGGAGCCAACAAGGGTCTCGGCCGCGAGACCGCCCGCCGCCTGATCGAGCACGGCCACACCGTGCTCATCGGAGCCCGCGACCGTGAGCAGGGAGAGGAGGCCGCCGCCACGCTCGGCGCACGCTACGTCCCCATCGACGTGACCGACGACGCGTCCGTGGCCGCCGCGGCCGCGAACGTCGCCGCACACGAAGGCAGGATCGACGTCCTGATCAACAACGCGGGTGTGCTCGGCCCCGCCGGCGATCCCAGCGACCTCACCGCCGCCGACGCCCACGCCGTCCTCGACGTCAATGTCATCGGTGTCGTCCGCGTCACCACAGCCTTCTTGCCGCTGCTGCGCCGCTCGGACGACCCTGTGATCGTCAACGTCAGCAGCGGCATGGGCTCCCTCGCCTTCACCCACGACCCCGCTCGGCCCGAGTCGCACGTCGTGGCGCCGCTGTACACCGCCTCGAAGGCAGCGCTGACGATGATGACCACGCAGTACGCCAAGGGGCTCAAGGGCATCCGCGTCAACGCCGCCGACCCCGGCTACACCGCGACCGACCTCAACGCTCACCGCGGCTCCCAGACCGTCACGGAGGGCACGGACGCGATCGTCGCCCTCGCCACCGAGGCGCCCGGCGCCGGCACCGGACGCTTCCTCTCCCGCGACGGCGAGATCGCCTGGTCCTGACCGCGACCGGCGCGACAGTCGCCGCCAGTCGACTGCTTCAGAAGGAAATCGCCGGGTCAGGCGCAGTCAGCCGGTCGTCCGCAGCATGACGCACTCAGGGTGCTCGTGGCACTGCACGTAGAAGCCTGACCACATGGCGGGGAGTTCGTGTGTGCCGCGATCGAAGATCGCAGCCAGGTCGCCACGTGTATAGGTCAAACCGCCCTGATCCGCCGAGGGCGCAGTCTCCAGGAGGCGGGCCAGGGCGGCGGAGTCCCAGCCGTACTCCTCACGCCACATCGTGACGATCTGGGACGACGTGCAGCCGTTGCACTCCTCGGTGGCGAAGTCCTTGACGTGGCCGCCGCCCAGCAGACGAGCCAGCCCGGCGAAGTCCCCGGCGCAGGCGGCTCGGTGAACCGGTTCGACTCGCTTACGCCAGAAAGCCGCCGATCCGCCGTCCAGTCCAGCGAGATCAGCCGGCGGGCAGTACGCCGTGGCGGCTGGAGTACGCGAGGGCGCTGGAGTGTGCGAGGCGGCTGGAGTACGCGAGGGCGCTGGAGTGTGCGAGGCGGCTGGAGTACGCGAGGCGGCCGGCGGCCCGGCGACCGCGCCGTTGCCGTGCCACGGTCGCCACCACGACAAGACAGCGGCGATAGGCAGCAGAAGCAGCAGAAGCAGGAGCGACGACCACCTGCCCCGTCCACTGCTTCCGTCCCTGCGGCTCAGCACCCGATGCCCGTCGCAGCGCCCCAGCGCTTCACCCGACGCAAGGAGAAGTCACTCTGCAGTTCGTACACGCTGTGGTAACCGAGTTTCCCGTCGGGCGTGAGGTTCAAGGCACTCACCTCGAACGGCTTGCCGTGGTCGTCGATCACGGCCTTCTTCTTCTCGTTGCCGAGCATGTAGTCGACTTCGAGCCGGAACGCCACGTAGTGCTCTGTGGTGATGGCCCGGATGAGCAGCACTTGCTGCTCCTTGTCCTGAAGAGTGATCGTGCGCTGCCCGAAGAACGGCGGCCCGAGAGCCTTCTGCTGCCCTCCGTCTGCGCAAAAGGCATCGACGTCGACGTTCCTGGCGATCGGGAAGGGGCGGTCCATGTCGAACAACATGTTCAGCGTAGAAGGGGCGCCCTGTGGCGGTACGTTCAGGTAGCTGCCCGACAGCGGAGCCGTACGGGCTGTGATCAGCGGACGGATGTCCTCGATGTCGATCTTCTGGTTGCGGCGACCGGTCACCGTCGCCCGGACGGTGACCACTTCGGGGCTCACCGCGTGATACGCCCGCATCAGGCGACCGAAAGCCGCGGTATTCACCGAACCTCGACGCTCCAGCATCTGCTCCTGCGCGGCGTTCGGCCGGAACTCGTCCCTCGTGATCGCGCTGAGGCCCTCGTCGTCCATACGCACGACCTCTGCCGAAACCGAGGAGTCCGGCCCGGACCGCAACCCGTCTTCGACCGCGTCCGTGTCGAACACCTGCCCTGGCGCCTTCAGCAGCCAGCTAGTGAGCAGGGTCGCCAGAACCCCGAGAACGACGGTGCCCACCCATACTCTTGTGGACGTGACCCATCCCGCCGCACCGCGCCCCCGCGGCGGCTGGGGCACGGACCGCCGCGCCCGCGGAAGCGGCCTGCGTATCCTCAGTCGTCTCCTCACCGCCACAGCCGACATAGTAGGGGAGGGGACAGCGATGCGGTGATGCTCTGTCAGGTCGCGGACGCCCGGACTCGCGCCATGCCGAGACCGCAGCCACCCGTGTGCCCGCGTGACGATTCCCCCGCGATCACCGTGTCAGCGCCCCAGGGGGCGCTTTCCCCTCGCGTCGCGGGGGCCGCGTCCCGGCGTTCAGGACTGCGGGCGGGTGCCCTCGATTGCCACCCGGCGGCCGTGCCGGGTGAGCGGGAAGTAGTCCCACACCGCGTGGTGCTGCACACAGCGGTTGTCCCAGAACACCAGGGTCCCCGGCTGCCAGCGCACCCGGCAGTGCAGCAGGGGCGTGTTCGCGATGTGCCCGTAGAGCATCGCCAGCAGCGCGTCGCTCTCCGCCTTGGACAACAGCGGGATGTGCGACGTGTAGGGGCCGTTGACGAACAGCAGCTTCCGGCCGGTCTCCGGGTGCCGGGGCACGACCGGGTGCTCGTTGCGCGGGACGTCGTACTCCGGCGGCGGGTTCTGGCCCGCCGCCCGCCACGGCAGGGCGCCGTCGTGCACCGCCGTCAGCCCGTCCAGGAAGGAGCGCAGCGTGGGGGAGAGCATCTCGTAGGCGAGGTGCATGTTGGCGAACATGGTGTCGCCGCCGCTGCCGCCCTCCGGGACCGTCGTGATGTGCAGCATGGAGCCCAGCGACGGCTCGGGATCGGCCGTGCCGTCGGCGTGCCAGCCGTCGCCGGCCACCATCCGCGAGTCCTTGTCCGCCCGGATCTCCAGGATGTGCGGGTCGGAGCCCTCGACGGGCAGGGACACCGGGTGCAGCTCCCCGAACAGCGCGGCGAAGCGCTTGTGCTGCTCGGGCGTGATGTCCTGGTCGCGGAAGACCAGCACGTGATGGGTCAGGAACGCGTGCTTGATCTCCTTCTCCTGCTGCGGGGTCAGCTCCTGCGACAGGTCGACGCCCGACACCTCGGCGCCCAGCAGCGGGGTGACCGGGTCGACGGACAGCGTCTCGTACGGCTCGGCGGGGCGGGTGGTCAGGCGCTCGACGGCCTGTAGTGCGTACTCCTCCATGGAGGTCCTCCGGTTGATCGGGTCGGATGGAGAGTGCCGGGCGGCCACGGAGGTGACCGGGCGCCCGGCGGGGACATGCGGCCTTGCGGGGCGCCGTGTTCAGCCGGAGCGCGGGACGGACTCCGGCCGTCCCGGCGCGCCGGGCTCCCGGCGGTCCGCCGGGCGGCCGGGCGGATCGGGCCGGAAGACGTGCTCGCCGATCGCGGCGGCCACCGCGTCGGCGTGCGGCGGGGCGACCAGCGCGTAGTGGTCCGCGTCGACCCGCACCACCCATGCCGGCGCCGCCAGGTGGGGCTCCCAGTCGGCCGCGGTGGCCGGTTCCGGGGCGAGCGGTGTCACGTCCGCCGCCGTGCGCTCCGCGAGCCACACCACCGACTCGGTGCCGGTCAGCCGGGGCAGCCGGTGCTCCGCCATCGCGGCCAGATTGGCCCGGCAGCACCGGGCCAGCCGCTCGGCGTAGTCCCGGCCGCGTGCGCCCAGGTCACGGGCGTGGTCGCCGCTCAGCTCCCTGGCGAAGACCGCGTCCACCTCCCGGTCGTCGTAGGCGGCGGCCCGCGCCCCGCTCCCGGGCGGCGGCGGGTCCAGCAGGTAGAGGCCGTGCACCGGGCGGCCGTCCCGCTCCGCGAGGGACGCCATGGACAGGGCCGCCCACGCGCCGAACGACCAGCCGCCCAGGCTCAGCCTGAGCCCGGGGTGCGGGAACTCGGTGCGCAGCGCGGCCAGGTAGTCCCGCGCGCGGTCCTCCACCGTCCGCACCGGACCGCCTGGATCGCGCAGCGCCGGGTCGGCGATCAGACACACCGTCAGCCGGGCGTCCAGCGCCGACACCAGCGGACGGTAGGCCTGGATGTCACCGCCGACCGGGTGGACCAGACACAGCACGTCGGAGCCGGAGCCGGAGCCGCGCTGCCACACCTCCACCTCCACGGCGGCCGTCCCGCCCCGGCCGCCGTGAAGGGCCGTGCCGAGGTGGTCCAGGATCTCGGTGAGGCTGACCCGGTGGCTCAGCCGGGACAGGTCGAGGTCGACGCCGTGCCGTGCCTTCACCTCGTCCACGAGTTCCAGCAGGGTCAGCGAGTCCGCGCCGAGGTCGTACAGCGAGGCGCCGGGGTCCAGTTCCGGGACACCGAGCAGGTCGCGCACGTACGCCGCGACCTCGGCCGCCGGGTCCTTCCGCGCCCCCGGCGCAGAGTCCACCGGCTCCACCGGCGTCCCGGCGGGTGCCAGGCCGGCCGGGCGCCGCCCGGAGCCATACGGCGCCGCCCGGTCCGGTTCGTAGAAGCGCCGGGCCCCCTCCAGGGAAGTGGTGCTCACCAGCAGGTGCGGGAGCTGGAGATCGAGGGCGTCCTCGAACACCCTCACCCCCTCCTCGGGGGTCAGCGCGACCGTCAGGTGCTCCTGGTGACGGGCGTCCCGGCCGAGCGCGCCCTGCGCCATGCCGACCTCCCGCCAGGCGTCCCAGCCGATGACACAGCGAACCGCCGGTCCGTCGTCCTCTGACGGCCGGTACTGGGCGAAGGCGTCCAGCAGCCCGTTGGCCGCCGCGTAGTCGAATTGTCCGACCCCGCCGAACACGCTCGCCATCGACGAGCAGAGCACGACGTGCCCGGCCCCGTGCCGTCCGGCCAGCCGCTCGGCCAGCAGGGCGCCCCGCAGCTTCGCCGCGACCGACCTCCAGGCCGCTTCGGCGTCCCGCCGCACCAGCAGCGAACCGACCGCCGTACCGGCCGCGTGCACGACACCGGACAGCCCCTCCAGACGGGGTGCGAGGCGGGCCGCGATCCCGTCGAGGTCCTCGTCGGCGAGGTCCGCCGCCACCAGGGCGACGCGGTCAGCCCACGGCGCCAGGGCGTCCGGCAGCACCGCCCGGCGCGCCAGCAGCACCACCCGGTTGCCCGGATCGCGCAGCAGCCGGGCGGCCAGCGTCGCACCGATGCCTCCGGTGCCGCCCAGGATCAGGTGGGTGCCGGTCCCCAAGGGCGGACCGTCCGCCGCCCCGGCGGGCGGCGCGGCGACCGGCCGCAGTTCGCGCCGCCACCAGAACCCCTCGCGCAGCGCCACCGGCCCGTCGGACCCGCCGTCGGCTGTGAGCGCGGGCAGCCGGTCCGCCCACCGGGCCGGGTCGGCGCTCGGCAGGTCGACCCAGCGGGGCGTCGGCAGCCCCAGCTCCTGACGCGGGACCTCGCCCGCTCCCGCGAGCAGACCCGCCTCCGGACGGCGCACGGCGCCCGTGACCGCCTGCGCCTGCTGCGAGAGCAGCCACACCGCGGGCCGCGCCGCCTCCGGGACGTCCGCCAGCGCACGGCACAGCGCCGCGACGGTGTCCAGACACGCCCAGCGCGCGGTGTCGAGCGAAGTCTCGCCGACCTCCCCGGTGATCGCCAGCGGGAGGGCGTGCAGCCAGTCGCAGACCGGCTGACCGGCGACAGCGACGTCCGCCAGGACGGCCGCGAGGTGCGCGGGATCGCACGGGTCGACGCGGTATCCGTCCGCCAAGCGCGCGAACTCGCCGCCCGTCCGCACCCGCACCACGCGGGCGTACCCGCGTTCCAGCGCGCGCCACGCGTCCGGGTCGTCGCCCGGCGCGGTGACCAGCACGGCCGTGCGGCCGTCGGCCGCGCCGCCGGTACGGGCCCGGCGCGTGCGCACCCACTGCGGCTGGTGCAGCCAGCGGGCGGCGGGCAGCCGCTCCGGGCCGTCCGCCGCACGGCTCGTGTCTGTGCTGTCGGTGCTGTCGGTGCTGTCGGTGCGACCGGTGCTGCCGGTGCGCTCAGGGTCGCCGTCGGCGTCGTCCGCGCCCGCGACCGGCGCCGGGGCGCGCGGGAAGTCGTACTCCGTCAGGTCGAAGGCGGGCGGCGGGAAGTCCCAGGGCGCCTGCGCCGGACCGGCCGGCCAGCGCACGTCCTGCCCGGCCGTCCACGCCTCGGCCAGTTCCCGCGCGGTGCGGCCCGCCGCCGCGACGGCCTCGGGACGCGGCTCCGGCAGGTCCGCCGCCGGGAGCGGAGCGTGCGCGGCGTGCGGCGCCCGCGCCGCGAGGGTCCGCAGCCAGGCGACGGCGGACGGCGCGTCGGGGCAGACCTCCGCCGCCCGGTGGGCCAGCGCCGGGCGGCCCGCCTGGAGATGGCGCACCACCCGCGCGAACCCGTCCGGGCGGGCTTCGAGATACCCCGCGATGCGGGCCGCGTCCGCCCGCAGCGCGGCCGGTGACGCGGCCGACAGCACCAGGCACCCCACGGCGCCGGACGCGCCGTCCGCCGCGCCGGGCTCCGGAACGGCGGCGGGCGCCGGGGCGTCGTCCGGGCCCTCCAGGACCAGATGCGCGTTGGTGCCGCCGATGCCGAAGCTGCTCACCGCCGCCACCCGCGGCCCCGCGTGCGGCCACGGCTCGGCCGCGGTGGGGACGCGGAACGCGCCCTCCTCGATCTGGGGGTTCAGCCGGTCGAAGTCCACCGTCGGCGGGACCGTCCCGTGGTGCACGGCGAGCACCGCGCGCACCAGGCCGACGACGCCCGCCGCCGCGCCGAGATGCCCGAGCTGGCTCTTGACGGACGACAGGGCGAGCCGCGTCCCGGCGGGCGCCTCGTACGCCTGCCGCAGCGCGGCGGCCTCCACCGGGTCGCCCAGCCGGGTGCCGGTGCCGTGCGCCTCCACGTACCCGACCTCGGCCGCGCGCCGTCCGCTGCGGGCCAGCGCGGTGCGCAGCGCGGCCCGCTGCCCGGCCAGCGACGGCGCGCTGTACCCCAGCTTGTCCGCGCCGTCGTTGTTCAGGCCCGTGCCGGTGACGACGGCGTAGACGGCGTCCCCGTCGCGGCGGGCGGCGGCGAGCGTCTTCAGCACGACGACGCCCGCCCCGCTCGCGCCGACCGTGCCGCCCGCGTCCGCGCTGAACGGCCGGCAGTGTCCGTCCGGGGAGAAGATGTGCTGCGGACGGTAGGTGTAGCCGCCGGTCAGGTCCGGGTCGACGAGGACGCCGCCCGCGAGCATCACGTCGGCGTCGCCTTGGCGCAGCAGCCCGGCCGCGACGTGCACGCCGACCAGGGAGCTGGAGCACGCCGACTGCACGGAGAACGCCGGGCCGGTGAGCCCGAGGTGGTAGGCGGCCTTGGTGGCGAGGAAGTCCTTCTCCTGGTGCAGGGCCATCCGGAACGCGTCCGGCAGCGCCGCCGGGTCCGCGTCGCGCAGCATGGCCCGGCCGTAGGTGTTCTCGCCGCAGGCGGCCACGATCCCGACGCGGCCCGCACCCGGATCGCCGATGCCGGCGTGCGCCAGCGCCTCCGCCGACGCCATGAGCAGGTGACGCTGCTGGGGGTCCATCAGCCGTGCTTCCTGCGGGCTGATCGTGAACCGGCCCGCGTCGAAGGCGAGCATCCCCGCGAGCTGGCTGCGGGCGCCCACCCGGCCGTCGTCCGCCGCGAAGTGCTCGATGCCCCGGCCGCCGGAGACGACCAGCTCCCAGAAGGCGGCCAGATCGGCGGCGCCGGGCAGCCGGACCGCCATGCCCACCACGGCGATCGGCTCGTCGGCGGCGGTCGTGCCGACCGGGACGACGGCCCCGCCCGGCGCGGGCGCCCTGCCGGTCCCGACGGGCCGCTCAGTTCCCACGGACGGCCCAGTCCTGACGGATGGCTCAGTTCCCACGGACGGGCCGGTCCTGACGGATCGCTCAGTTCCCACGGACGGGCCGGTCCTGATGGATGGCTCAGTTCCCACGGACGGCCCGGTCCTGACGGATTGCTCAGTTCCGGTGGATCGCCCAGTCCCGGCGGGCCTCTGAGTCCCGCTGGTCGCCTCGGCCCCGGCGGGCGTGTCGTCGTGTCCGTCCGGTGCGCGGTCCGCCACGAGCCGGGCGAGGGCGCGGACCGTGACCCGCTCGAACAGGTCCGGGACGCCGAACGGCAGATCCCCCTCCCCGACGCAGCGCAGATGGAAGCGCATCAGGTCGAGGCTGGTGGCGCCCGCGTCGAAGAACCGCTGGTCGACGCCCACTTTCCGGCCGGTCGCCTCCTCGAACAGCGCGGCCAGCCGCCGCTCCAGAGCCGACCCGGTCCACGCGGCGGACGCCGCGCGCAGGTCGTGGCCGGGAGCGGTCGGCGCCGCGCGGCGGTCCAGCTTGCCGCTGGGCGTCCGGGGCAGTGCGGCCAGCCGCCGGAACCGGGAGATCCGGACGAACGACGGGAGCAGCCCGGCCAGATGACGGTCCAGCTCCGCCGGGTCGGGATCGGCGCCGTCCTGTGTCTGGAGGCATGCCACCAGGCCGCCGTCCGACGCGGCGACCACCGCGTTCGACACGCCGGGGAACTCCAGCAGGGCGGCCTCCACCTGGCCCAGCTCCAGCCGCCGCCCGCTCAGTTTGATCTGGCCGTCCTCGCGCCCCGCGTAGTGCAGCAGGCCGTCCGCGTCGAAGCGGGCCAGGTCCCCGCTGCGGTAGAACAGGCCCAGCTCCGGATCGTCCACGAACCGGGTCCGGTTGAGTTCCGCGTCGCCCAGGTAGCAGCGCGTGGCCATCGAACCGCCGATCAGCAGCCGCCCCGTCACACCGGGCGGAACCGGCAGCCCGCCGTCGTCGACGACCCGCAGCAGCGCACCCGCCACCGGGCGCCCGATGGCGGGCCGCAGGGGCCAGTCGTACGGGTCGCCCTCCAGGCACAGCGCCGAGACGACGTGGGTCTCCGTCGGACCGTAGTGGTTGAACAGCCGGGCGCCGTCCAGCCCCGCGAACCAGCGGCGGATCGCGTCGGTGCACACCAACTGCTCGCCCGCCGTGACCACTTCGCGCAGCCGCGACGGAAAGATCCCGGTGCGCACGCCGTGCTCCGCGAGCAACTGGAGCGCCACGTACGGCAGGAAGATCCGCTCCGCGCCCCCGGCCTCCAACTCCCGCAGCAGCGCGGGCATGTCCTGCCGCCACTCCGGCCGCACCAGCCGCAGCAGGCCGCCCGAGCACAGGGTGGAGAAGATCTCCTGGAAGGAGACGTCGAACGACAGCATGGAGAACTGCTGCGTGACCGCCGCCCCGCCCAGGCCGCCGTCCGCGCCCTGCCACGCCAGCAGGTCGCACAGCGTCC
Source organism: Streptomyces sp. NPDC046985 (assembly GCF_040644415.1). Classification (NCBI taxonomy): domain Bacteria; kingdom Bacillati; phylum Actinomycetota; class Actinomycetes; order Kitasatosporales; family Streptomycetaceae; genus Streptomyces; species Streptomyces sp. NPDC046985. Next base: position 42,067 of record NZ_JBEYWK010000011.1, on the reverse strand, counting down.
GGTCGGACACCCGCACGCCCTTCGGCGTCCCCGTCGAGCCGGACGTGAACAGGGTGTACAGCGGGCGCAGCCCCTGGTGCGGGGCCTCGGCGGGCGCCGGGGGCGCGGCCGGGTCCGGGACCGCGTCCGCCACGACGAGGCGCCGCGGCAGACCGGGCGGCGCGAGCGCGTCCAGCGCGTCGGCGCGGTCGGGCGTCAGCAGCACGCAGACCGGATCGGCCTGGTCCAGGACGTGCCGGAGCAGCGGCGCCGGGTACGACGGGTCCAGCGGGACGACGGTCAGGTTGAGCCGCGCGGCCGCCAGCACGGCCACCACGTGCTCCACCGACGGCGCCAGGTACAGGGCCGCGGCGGCGGGCGTCGCCGGGTCGGCGGGCAGGTGCCCGCGCAGCTCCCCGGCGAGGGCCGCCGCCCGTGCGTCCAGCTCCGCGTAGGTGAGCGTCACCGGCCCGGACGCGACGGCCGGAGCGTCCGGGGTACGGCGCACCTGCCGGGCGAAGCCGTCGGCGACCGTGGCGGGACCGGGTGTGCGCGGCGCTCCGCGGCCCGGATCAGGCAGCGTCCGCCGGTACGGTTCCACCAGCGCGCGCAGCGCGGCCCCGGACTCCTCGGTCAGATGGTCGAGCGCCTCGCGGAACAGGCGGCCCGCCGCTTCGGCCCGGTCGGCGCCGAAGTCGTCGCGGTGCTCCCACAGGCAGTCGAGACCGCCGTCGTGCTCCACCACCGACAGGGTCAGGGCGCATTTGGCGCCGAGCGGCGCGAGGTGCTCGGCGGTGACCGTGCAGCCGGGCAGCCGCAGCGCCGAGAAGTCGGTGTTCTCCAGCACGAACAGGAAGTCGAACAAGGGGGTGCGGTCCGGCAGGCCCCGGTCGGTCAGCACATGGTTCAGCGCCACCTCCTGCTCGTTCAGCACCGACCGGGCGAGACCCGCGTGCCGCTCCAGCAGCACCCGCAACGGCTCCTGGCCGTCCAGCGCGAGGGGCAGCAGCACGGTGTTGGCGAACATGCCGACCGTCGCGTCGAACTCCGGCCGGGACCGGTTGGCCACCGGGGTGGCGATCAGCGGCCGGGTCTGCCCCGTCACGCCGTACACGGCCCAGGCGAACGCGGACACCAGCACCTGGAACCGGGTCAGCCCGAGCCGGGCCGCGAGCCGGTCCACCGCGCGGCTTCGCGCCCGGTCCAGCGAGGTGCGCGCGAGCCGTGCCGTGCGCGGCGCGGGGCCGTCGGCCGCCTCCAGCGGCGGCGACGCCTCCCCGGCCGCCCGGTAACGGGCGAGCAGCCGCTCCCGGCGGCTCGCGTACGCGGGCTCGCCGTGCCACGCCCGCTGCCAGTGCGCGAACTCCGTCATGCCCGGCCGGTGCGGCGGCTCCGCCGTGGGCCGCCCCGCCAGCAGGGCGGCGTAGTCCTCGGTGAGGTCGCGGAACAGGACGCCGAGCGACCAGCCGTCGACGGCGATGTGGTGCAGGTGCAGCACGAGCAGGCCGCCGTCCGCGAGCGGCAGCCAGCCCGCCCGCAACAGCCGGCCGCCGTCCAGATCGAACGCGGGCGCGCAGAACCGTTCGGCCGCCGCCTCGGGACTCTCGCCGTCCTCCAGACCGGCCGGCGCCCACGGGTCGTACGGCTCGGCCACCGTCTGGGTCAGGCCCTGCGGGGTCGGCGTGAACCGGGTCCGCAGCGCAGGGTGCCGCTCCACCAGACGGCGCAACGCCCCGCGCAGGGCCGCCCGGTCGACGGCGCCCTCGATCCGGAAGGCGAGCGGGACATCGTAGGAACGGTCGTTCGGGTCCTTCCGGGCCAGCAGCCACAGGCGCTCCTGCTCGCTGGTGGCCGGTGCGCTCGGCCCGGCCGCACCGGGGACCGGCGGATGGCCGCCCGCCGTCGCCTCCGGAGCGCGCAGCGCGTCGGCGAGTGCGGCGAAGTCGGCTTGAAGCAGCAGTTCCTGCGGCAGATCCGCGCCGAAGCGGCGCATCAGCTCGAAGCGGAGCCGCAGCCCCTTCAGCGAGTCGCCGCCGCTGGAGATCCAGCGGTCACGGGGCCGCAGCCCCTCGGCGCCGAGCACTTCCTCGGCCAGCTCCAGCACGCGCCGCACCGTCGCGTCCGCGGCGAGGCCGTCGGCGCCGTCCCGGTCGTCGCCCTGGTCGCCGCGCCAGGGCGTGTGGGCGCCGGCCAGCAGTGCGTCCCGGTCCACCTTGCCGTTGGCGTTCAGCGGCAGCCGGTCCACGAGGAACGTGTGGTGCGGGCGCATGTAGGCGGGCAGGGCGGCCGACAGGTGGCGTTCCCAGGCGTCGTGGCCGAGCGGGTCGCCCAGCACGAGGAAGGCCAGCAGTTCGTTGCCGGCCGCCTCGGTGCGCCGGGTGCACACGAACGCCCGGCGCACCGCCGGATGAGCCGCCGCACGGCGCTCCACCTCGCCGCACTCGATGCGGAAGCCCCGCACCTTGACCTGCCGGTCGGCCCGGCCGACGTAGGCGATCAGGCCGTCGGCGTCCTGCCGGACCAGGTCGCCGGTCCGGTACCAGCGCACGGCGCCCTCGTCGCCGTCGCGTGTCCCCGGCTCCGCACTGATGAACCGCCGTCCGGTCTCCTCCGGGAGGTTGCGGTAGCCGAGTGCCAACGCGGGCCCGGACAGGTGGAGTTCGGCCACCTCGCCGGGCCGCGCCGGACGGTCGCCGTCCTCGGTGCGCAGCCGCACCCCGGTACCGGGCAGAGGGGCGCCGACGGGCACGACGTCGCCGTCGAAGGCCCGGGGGACCGGATGGATCAGCGCGAACGTGGTCGCCTCGGTGGGGCCGTAGACGTTGTGCAGGACGGTGCGCGAGCCGGAGTTGTCCGCGTACCAGCGGCGGATCGTGCGCGCGTCGAGCTGTTCGCCGCCGACGAGCACCTGATCGGCGGCCGAGAAGCAGTCGGGCACCGCGTCCACCACGGCGTTGAACAACGCCACCGTCACGAACAGCGTGTCGACGCGGCGTGCGCGCAACTCGGCGGCGAGCAGGGCCGGGTCGCCCGCCGCGCGTTCGCCGAGGACGACGCACGTGCCGCCGGTCAGCAGAGGCGTCCACACCTCGAAACTGAGCGCGTCGAACGCGGGGTTGGACAGGCAGCCGAAGCGGCGGCCCGGCGCCAGCCGGATGTACCCCGGTGCGGCCAGCCGCAGCACCCCGGCGTCGGTCACCTCGACGCCCTTGGGCTGCCCGGTGCTGCCGGAGGTGTAGAACACGAAGCCGTTGCGTCCCGGTGCGGGGGCTTCGAGAGGCTCGGCGAACTCACCTTCATCGGAGACGAGTCGTTCCACGGCCAGTGTCGTCACGTGGTCCGGCGAGGGCGGCAGGTCCGGGCCGTCGTGCACGACGGCGAGCGCCCCGGAGTCCTTGAGGATGTGCCGCTGCCGCTCGGCCGGACTCAGCCGGTCCAGCGGCACGACGACCGCGCCGGCCAGCCGGACGCCGAGCATCACGCTCACCAACTGCCAGGAACGCGGCAGGCGGACGGCGACCGACGCGCCGGGACCCACGCCCCGCGCGCGCAACCGCTCCGCTACCCGCGACGCGCTCCGGACGAGCCCGGCGTAGTCGAGGACCGTGTCCCCGTCCTCGACGGCCGGCGCCTCGGGCGTCCGGCGCGCCTGGGCGAGCACGGCCCCCGCCAGCGAGGCGTGCGCCGCTTTCCCGGCCGGGACCGGGGGAGTCGCGTCCGCCATCACAGCGCCTCCGCCGGAAGCGTGACGGCGGCGGACGCCGGACGCGGCGCAACCGCGTCCGCTGTGCCCGACGGGCCTTCGTGATGGGCCAGTTCGGCCGCGAGGATGTCCGCCACCCGGACGGCGCCCGCGATCTCCAGGACCTCCCAGTGGTCGCACTCCAGCGTCTCCACCCGGAAGTCGCCCCGCGCGCGGGACGCCCAGAAGGCCCGCGCCTCCGCGTTGAGTTCGGTGTCCGTGCCTCCCGGCACGGCCTCCGCCAGCACGACCCGGACCGCGGAGGCCGCGGGCACGTGCGCACGGGCGGTGAGACGGTTGTGGTTGTAGATGCGGAAGTACCGCTCCACCTGAGCGTCGTCGATGCCGGGATACATCCCGTTGAACCTCACGAGTTTGTCTCGGAACTCGGCCATGTCCACGGCGGTGATCCCCGCGCGGGCGGCCTCGTCGTCGGTGGCCTGGGTGTCGAGCAGCACGACGCTCACGTCCGTCCGCCCCGCCTCAGCCAGCAGCCGCCCCATCTCGTGGGCGACCAGACCGCCGTACGACAGGCCGGTCAGGACCACCGGGCCGCCGTCCAGGGGGCCCAGCAGCCGCAGGTACTCCTCGGCCATGGCGGTGACCGTGGGCAGCAGCTCCTCACCGGGGTTCACGCCCGGCGACTGCACGCCGTACACCCCGGCCGTCTCCGGCAGGTGCGCGGCCAGCGGCAGGTAGCAGAACGCGGTACCGCCCGCCGGATGCACGCACACCACCCGCGCGCCCGGTCCGGCGCGGAACTCCACCACGCTGCCGGGCGCCCGGTCGGCGCCGCCCTCCCGCAGCAGCCCGCCCAGGGCCTCGATCGTGGGACGCAGCATGATCTCGGCCACCGGGACCCGCCGCCCGAACGTCTCGGCGACGGCGTGCGCAACCTTGATCGCTGACAGCGACGTGCCCCCGACGTCGAAGAAATTGTCAGTGACGCCGATCGCCGGATGCGGAAGGATCTCCCGCCATATCCGGTACAGCGCGTGCTCCACGTGGTCCCTCGGCGTGGCCGTGTTGACCTGGTCGGAGCCCAGTTCCCGCGCCAGGCGCAGCAGTTCGGCCCGGTCGGGCTTGCCGCTGCGGTTGAGCGGGAGTTCGGGCAGCTCCACGAAGACGGCCGGGATCATGTAGTCCGGCAGCCGCCGGGCCAGCGCCGTCCGCCAGCCGTGGGCGTCCCGTGCCGGGGCGTCGCCCCGCCCGATGCCGGCCACCAGCCGCTGCTGTCCGGCGGCGTCCCGGTCGGCCAGGACGACCGCCTCCCGGACCTCGGGCAGCGCGACGAGCGCCGCCTCCACCTCGCCCGGCTCGATCCGGAACCCGCGCAGCTTGACCTGGTCGTCGCCGCGCCCCACGTAGTGGGCCTGCCCGTCGGGCAGCCTGCGGGCCAGGTCGCCGGTGCGGTAGACCCGCTCACCCGCGACGAACGGGTCCGGCGGGAAACGCTCCTCGGTCAGCTCGGGGCGGCCCAGATAACCCCGCGCGAGCCCCGCGCCGCCCAAGTACACCTCCCCGACCACGCCGGGCGGCACCGGCCGCATCCGGGCGTCCAGCACATACAGCCGGGTGCCGGGCAGCGGGCGCCCGATGGGGCACGGACGGTCCACGGGCCGCGGGTCGTAGTACGCCGTGCTGTACAGGGTGGCCTCGGTCGGGCCGTAGCCGAAGCAGATCCGCAGCCCCGGCAGCAGTCGGGTCATCCGGTACAGCGCCGCCTCGGTCAGCGACTCCACGCCGGTCAGCAGCGTCCGCACCCGCAGCCCGCGCAGCCGCTCGGCGGGAGCCTCGTCGATCCACCGCACGTACGCCGGCGGCAGGAAGACCTGCTCGACGGCGTGCTCGCGCAGGAAGTCCAGCACCTCCGCCGGGTCCCCGCGCAGCTCCTCCGGGACGATGTGCAGCTCGCCGCCCGTGGTCAGCGGCAGCAGCAGCTCGTGCACCGAGGCGTCGAAGCCGATGCTGGACCATGCCGAGCCGACCTCCCCCGCGGGCGCCCCCATGCGGGACTGCCAGACGTCGAACAGGTTCAGCACGCTGCCGTGCTCGACGGCCACGCCCTTGGGCCGTCCCGTGGACCCGGACGTGAAGATCACATAGGCGAGGGAGTCCGGCGAGCGGTCGGTGACCGGCGCCCGCTCGCCGGCGCCGCCCTCGGCCTCCACCGCGCCCAGCTCCCGCCACCGGTCCGGGCGCCCGGCGAGATCCTGGTCACTGAGCACCAGCGGACAGTCCGCGTCCTCGGCCATGCCGGCCAGCCGCTCCACGGGCAGCGCCGGGTCCAACGGCAGGTAGGCGGCGCCCGCCTTGAGCACGCCGAGGACGCCGACGGCCAGATCGACGCTCCGGCCCAGATGCAGTCCGACGACGTCACCGGGGCGAACGGAGCGTGCGGCGAGGGCGTGGGCGAGACGGTTGGCACGCCGGTCCAGCGACGCGTAGTCCAGCGACCGGTCCCCGCAGACCACCGCCCGCTGCGCGGGCCGCGCCCGGACCTGCGCCTCGAACAGCTCCGCGATCCCGGACGCCGTCCGGAAGGGCACGGGGGCGGACGCGGGGTCCGTGACGGCGGTGGCGGTGTCGTCGGTGCCGGGGTCGATGCCGCTGCCGGGGTGGGCGCCGGTGCCGCTTCCCGTGTCGGTGTCGGTATCGGTGTCGCTTCCGGTGCCGGTGGAGGGCCGGGGCGCGGAGTCCGGCCGGCGGCGTACGGTCGCCGCGTCCCAGTCCGCGACCAGCTCGCGCTGCTCCGCCTCCCCCATCAGCTCCAGCGCGGCGACGTCGCGCTCGGGGTGGCGTGCCATGTCGGCGAGCAGTCGGGCCAGATGGTCCGCCCAGCGGCGGGCGGTGACGTCGTCGAACAGCGCCGTCGCGTAGTCGAGGTGCCCGACGAGTCCCTGGTCCGTGTCCGCGAGCGACAGGGCGAGGTCGAACTTGGCGGGGGAGTGGTCGATCGGCAGCGGTTCGGCCCGGACACCGGGCAGCCGGAGCAGACCGCCGCGCTCCGGCGACCACGCCAGCATCGTCTGGAAGAGAGGCGAACAGGCCGCCGTACGGGGCGGGTTGACCAGTTCCACGATGCGCTCGAACGGCAGGTCCTGGTGGGCGAGACCCGAGCGGACCACCGCCTTCGTGCGGACCAGGGCCTCCGCCGCCGTGGGCGAGCCGGACAGGTCGACGCGCAGCGGCAGCGAGTTGACGAGGAAGCCGATGAGACCCGCGCCGGCCGGTCCGCGCCGGTTGGCCACCGGGCCGCCGATGACGATGTCAGAGCTGCCGCTGAGGCGCGACAACAGCACGGCCCAACCGGTCAGCAGGGTCACGAAGAGGGTCGCGCCGTGCTTGCGGGCCAGCGCGCGCAGAGCGGCGGTGGTCCCGGTGTCCAGGGCGAAGCCGACGCGTCCGCCCGCGAAGCTCTGCTCGGGCGGACGGGGGCGGTCCGTGGGGAGGTCGAGCACCGGGGGAGCGCCGTCGAGCGCCTGCTGCCAGTACGCCTCCTGCTCCGCGAGGCCGCCGTCCAGCGCGGCCTCGCGCTGCTTGCGCACATAGTCCGTGTACTGCCCGGTCACCAGCGGCAGACCGGGGTCGTCGCCGTGCAGCAACGCCTCGTATATGGCACCGAGTTCGCGCATCATGACGTCCATGGACCGTCCGTCGTAGACGGCGTGGTGGAACGTCAGCAGCAGTGCGTGCCGGTCCGGACCCAGCAGGACGAGGCGGCCACGGGCCAGCGGACCGGCCGCCAGGTCGAACGGCGCTTCCGCCTCCTCGACCTGTACGGCCGCCAGGCGTGCGTCGGGGTCGTCCGCGCCGGTGAGGTCCTCGACGGACAGCGCGTACCCGGAACCCGGCGGGTCGACGTGTTGCCACACCGCCCCGTCGGTCTCCACCAGCCTTGTACGCAACGCCTCATGACGAGCTGTCATCGCGGTTAACGCCTCGGCGAGGATGTCGGTCCGGAGCGGGCCGCTGAGCAAGTGGCAGACCGTCTCGTTGTACGCGGACGACCCGCCGGGCAGTTGCGAGAGGAACCACAGCCGCTGCTGCGCGAAGGAGGCCGGATGCACCTGTACAGCCCGCCCGGTGTCATCGGCGTGCCGGTCCGGGACCGGTGGGACAGGGGCGGCGGGAACGGTGGGGGAGTGGTGCTGCACCGCGTGGTACCTGACCTTTCGAGCGCCTGTGCACAAGAGGGGGGGACGAGGATCCGTCGCCGGGAGCGAAGGGAGAGCGCCGGGGCGTTCCGCCCGGCGCGCGGGGCGGAGGCCCGTCGTACAGGAGTCCAGGGAAATGCGCCGCCCGCACCGGTCGATTCCAGTCCGCCGGGAGGCCGCGCGCAAGAAAAGAAATCGGGGAGAAAAGCGTTTTCGTCGAGCCTTCGGAGTTGTGGGGTGGATCACGGTGCGTCGCCTGGACTCGCTGCCGTCGATAAGCGATCTTCTGCGAACGCCCCGAGCATGTCAATGGCGGATTTCCGGTTACTTACGAGTAATGCACACAACACGTGTGAGACGGTTCAACCGTGCAGGCGTCGTAGTAAATCGGGTCAACGCTGACGATCCGAAACCCAAACCTGATGCAGTGTTACTTCTATTACTTCTGACGGCAGTTGAGGTCAGGCGGGATGCGACTTGGAGGTGAGGCGACCACGGAACGACGCGCCTACGAAGGCACCGCGTGGGGTGCCGATCGAGTCGTTCCAGGGAATCACGCATTACTGCTTCCGGCACGGCGATTCGGCGCGCGAAAGGAACTTCTCCGGGGTGATTATTCGAGGCGTGAAAAGCACTGTCGGGAGTTCGTTCACGCGTGCAGATAACCGAGTGCCACCGTCATCGTCAGCAGGCGGTCCGCCCTGCGTACCGTGATCCGCACGCGGTCGCCGGGACGGTGGGCGCGGACCGCGGCCTGGACGCTCCGGACGCTGCCGACCGACGTGCCGGCGACGTCGACGACACTGTCTCCGAGGCGGATTCCAGCGAGGTCGGCCGGCCCTCCGGGGACCGGCAGGACGGCGAGAGGGTCGCTTCCGTCGGCGCCGGGGAAGTTCAGCCCGGCGGAGGCCACGGCGCCGGGCACGGAGCCCGCACGGGTGTCCGCGACGCCGCCCGCGTAGAGGTTGAGCAGATCCGGTGAGATGACCTTGGTCGGCTGCCCCGCTCCTGCCGGCTCGGCGAGGCCGAGGAACGGAAGCTGGTGGCTGTGTCCGACGTTGACCACTGGGGTCAGCCCGTCCAAGGGGCGGCCCGCGTCGTTGCGGACGACCAGCACGTCGGCGGATACGTCGCCGCGGTGCATGCGCACCGGGCGGAGAGAGCCGGCGTCGACCCGGACGGCTTCGCCGGTCCGTGTCAGAAGCAGCACCGAGGCCGGGTCGGCGCCGTGGAAAGAGAGGCTGGTGAAGAACCAGCGGAACCCACCCGGCGCCGCATGGCCGGTGAGGCGTGCTTCGGCGACGCAGAAGACGTTCCCCATCGCTCCTGCGCAGTGGACGAGCGCCGGTACGGAACGGCCTTTGTAGGTCAACCGGGCGGCGCCGTCGCGCGGGCCGTGTTCCGGAACGGGCACGGCGAAGGCATACCAGTCGTCGAGCGCGTGAGGCGTCTTCGGCCACAGCGTGGCCTTGAGCATGTTGGCCTTGCCCAGGACGGCCGGCGTGGAGTACAGAGCGGACAGGGGGCTGAGCAGCACCGCGGGGTATCTGGCGCTGTCGGACGTCCACAGCTCGGCGGTGACGGTGTCGGCGGCGACCATGAGGGTGCGGTCATTGGGCGGGGCCGTGTACGCCGAGTGCAGGGAGGCGGTGACGGCTATCGCGGCCAGCAGGGCGAAGCCGAGCACCAGCCGCCCGCCGCGTTTCGCGCACCAGCCCAGGACGGCCGCCGCGACCATCCCCGCGAGCAGCACCGCGTCGCGTACGGGCCCGAACACGACGTCTTCCTCGCGTGTCTTTCGCAGGGGGTACTCGACCTCGGCGCCGAAGAACAGGGCGGACACGGCGGCGGTGAACGAGGCGGTGGCCGGGGCGGCCGACCGGGTGCGCGCCCATTGCGCCCCGCCGCTGCCCTCGACGGCCAGGACGGCGGCGGCGACATGGGCGGTGGTGACGCGCTTGTGGCCGAGTCGGAAGCACAGGCTCTGAGCCGTTTCGTAGGCGAGGGCCATCCGGGGGCTGACGGTCACGACGCGGTCCGGGGTGAGTGCCAGGCCGCGTCCTCCGCGCCGGGCGGGCGTCCGACTGCCCTTCTCCTGACCGGGGGCTCCGACCGCGATGCCGAAGTGGGCCTGTACGTCGGGGTCGTCGCGGACGGCCGCGCGCAGGAACGCGGTGGTGGTCACCACCGCGCCGTCGCGTTCGGCCGAAGCTGCTTCTACGACGGCGAGGAGGCTCTCGTCCACGACGAGCCGGTCGTGGCCGCGCAGCAGCCCGACCGGCACGGGCGTCGGCGAGGCGGGACGCCGCTGTGGCCGGGGCGGGAGCGTCGCCGGGTCGGGAAGAAAGGACGGCATGATCAACCGAGCGAGCAAGTCCCGCAATCCTGCCGCGGATCCGGTCCGTCCGCTCGCCAGCCAGCGGGCGGCGGCGCTCTCCTGGTCGGCGATGAGGCCGTAGACCACGTGAGCGGGCTGAATCTCAGAGTCGCCACGGTAGTCCGCGAGCCGCTTGGCGAGATCCCAGGCCACGCTCAGCGGCTCGTTGAACGCGAAGCTCTCCCCGTCGCGCCACGTCACGGTGTTGCCGCGGATCGTCGACTCCCCGGTGTCGTGCGGTGGTCGGCCGACCAGGCCGGCGCCGGCGAGGAAGGCCGCCCAGCCTTCGGCGTCGGCGGCCAGCATCGCGGTGAGGAACTCCGTCGTGGTGAAAGGCACATCGCCGTAGGCGTCCCTGGCCTGCCTCAGCACGCGCCGCATCGACGTCGAGGTCTTGAACGTCCCCTCCCGGTTCGGGTCGTAGTCGGGTATCGGGCTCAGCAGATCCTCGACCGAGGGCGTCCTGTGAAGGGAGAAAAGGCCGCCGGCACGGCTCTGCGCGAGATTCCACGCCGTACGCCAGGCTCGCGGGTTCGCCCGCGCACCGCTCGGAGCGGGGGGCGGCTGCGTCGTCCAGACCGCCAGGTTCGCCCAGTTCGCCGGGGGCGGCCACGCCTGGCCGGCCGCGCGCAGCGCCCGCACGGCCGAACGCAGCGCGACCGCCGGGTGCATGCCGTGGGCGGTGACGACGGTGGTCTCCGCCAGCAGCCGCCCGGCTTCCCGCGTGTACGCCGGCGCCTGTGCTCCCAGCACGTCGCCCGCCCCGCCCAGAAGGCAGGCCGTGGCCATGGCAAGCGGTTCCTCGCCGGTCGCCACGGTCACGCTGCTCGACCAGCACGAGCCGAGGATGACATGGCGCGGCCAGCGAAGGCTCCACGCCGTGGTCGCCGAGAGGATCCGCTCGTCGTTCATCCGGACGTGCTGGCCGAGGCTGCTGCCGGCCGGGAGGCCGTGATGGAACACGACGGCCACGTCGTCGCGGGAGAGCATGGGCAGGCCGTCGACGAAATCCTCGCGGCCCGCGGTGTGTCGGACGTACGGGCGGCCGGGCAGGGAGTCCAGCGCGCGGGCGAAGGCGTCGGCGAAACCCGGCTGTCCGATGTTGGCGAGGATCCGCGCGGGTTCCCTCACTTCACCGGAGGGCTTTGCCTCGTCTACTTCACCGGAGGGCGTTGCCTCGTCGGCGAGCATGTCGAGGCTGGGCGTCCACACGGGCACCGCCCGTTCGATGAGCGGCACGCCAGCCGCGAGCGGCAGCCCGGCGAACGGGACGGCCGACAGGGGACCGTCCGGCACGATCACGACGACCGGCGGGTCCGCCGCATCGGCCGACCGCTCCAGTTCCCGCTGGAGGGCGCCCGGCAGAAGTGCCTCGGAGAGTTCCTGCCAGACCCGCGCGCTGAGGACGGCTGTGCGGTGGACTCGCGCCACGGCGTCGTGACCGCCGCGGTGCAGCGTGTCCAGCAGCAGCGCGGGGTGCAGGCGGAAGGAGGCGGAGGGGTCGTCGACCGCGGGCAAGGGCAGTACACGGCGCGTGAGGTGTGGGCCGTCGGGCAGCAGTGCGACGCAGGTGACGCACCAGGCATCGGCGGTGCGCTCGCAGCGGTAGTACAGAGCGAGGCGCCCTCCCAGGCGCTCGCCGATGTCCCCCAGGTTCACCGGGTCGGGCGCCAGCGCCTCTGCCAGTTGCCGGGAGAACTCGGCGCTGACGTCGGCGCGCAGGCGTGCCCACCGATCCTGGGCGGCGGCCTCCTCGTCGGTGGGCCGGTCGTTCTGTTCCGAGCCCGTCGGCGCGAGAGCCTGGGCGGCCGCCAGCTCCGCCTCTTCGTAGCGCCGTCGCAGATCCTGAAGCGCCGGATTGGTCGCGGCGTCCAGGCCGCGGCGGACGGTGGCCGCGGTCGCGCTGCGGTGCAGCGACTCCATCAACCACAGCGCGATCTCCGCGGCTCGCCGGCGTTCGCGGCGTACCTCGCGGGCCAGAGAAGCGAAGACGTCGGCGTAGAGGCGGTCCCGGTCCCCCGCGATGGTGGAGCGATTGCGCCGCTCCCTCAGCAGACCCCGGTCGTACTCCAGCATGCGCAGTCCGCGAAGGAGCAGGTCGAGATGATCGGACTCACGGCCGTCGGCCGGGTCAGCGCCGGCCAGGGCGGCGAGGGCGGCGCGGACCAGCGCCACTGCTTCGGGTGCGCGATAGCGCCGGGACTGGTACAGGCGGGCGGCGACCAGGTACCAGTGGGCGGCGTCTCCGGTCCTGTGCAGCCTGGCGTTCAGCTCACCGGCGAGTTCGCAGAACTCGGCCCGGGTCCGCAGCAGGAGGGAGGCTTCATGGCTGCTGAGATCCGAGAAGAAGGCGCGCTCGGGCAGCACCTCGGCCAGCCAGATCATCCGCGTGGCCAGCACCAGCGCGTCGTCCGGGTCCCGGTCGGACAGCCGACGGGCGCGGACCAGGACATGCCGCAGCACGAGCGAGGGCTGCCGGAACCACACCAGGCGGGCCAACTGTGCCCAGCCCGTCTCATCGACGCCCGTCCCGCCCGGTCCGAGGGCGTGCGCGGCGGCACGCTGGGCGGCGAGACGGGCAGGTACCCGCCGCCCCTTCGCACGTAAGGCGTCGACGGCCTCGTCGAGACGCTGACGCGCCCCGACGACGTCACCGACAGCCTGGAGGAAGAAGGCGTGAGCCGCCGCTACAGCAGGTTCTGCGGCCAGCCGCCCATCACGGCCGGCCGCCGCCGCCACGGCGCCGCCGCTCACCTGCTCCAAAAGTTCCTCGGCCCGGTCCAGGGCGCTGATGTGCAGGTGGTAGTCGACCTCGGCGGCGACGCACCAGGCCACTCCGGCGCGGCTGCCCCGCCTCCCGAACTCCGCGGCCGCGGCGGCGAAGGCGGCCGCGGCCCGCTCGGCGGCGTCCTGCGTACCGAGGTCGACGTACACAGTGCGCCGCACCAGGCGCCGGGTCCTCGGCCGCCACCAGGTCGAGCGCGGCGGCCGGAACCCGCCCTCGGTCGCGGCCTGACCGCCGATGCTCCCGTAGACGACCCACCGCGCGACGCAGGCCAGTGCCGCGCCCGCGGCACAGGGCGCGAACCGCTGGACGAGACTTCCCGGCACGAAGTACGCGTCGATCAGCGGGAACAGAGCCTCCAGCATCAACGTGCCGACGGTGAGGGACCGGTAAATCGCCCCGGTCAGACGGGAGTTCTTCGAGCCACGGTCGCCACGTCCCGTACGCAGCAGGATCAGGCACAGGATCAGCCCTACCAGCGTCGGGTAGTAGCGCGACACATCGTGGGCGAGGAGCGTGCGCTGGAAGCTGTCGGCCGAGTCGTTGTCGGTCAGGCGCAGATCGACGCCGCCCGGCCCCCGGGACCACCACACGCCGGCCGCCGCGGCGAGGGCCAGCACGCCCACGTCGAGTCCCCAGTGACGTACGGCGTTCACACCCCAGTACGGCCACGGTTCGACGAAGACGGTCCGCGCGTCCCGTCGCGGCCTCAGCAACGCCTTCACCTGCGACTTCATGGACATCCCCCCGGCACGCAAAGCATCACGGTACGCTCAAAGCCCTCTCACGGAGGGGACATCGGGAAATGGCGGAAAAAACGGTATGCGAGACGCCGGGGACGGCGCCTTTGGCCCACGTGATCGAAATGATCCCCGGTGACAACGCAGTAGTGCTGTTCGCCCGGAACAGCGAAGAGCTGCCGGACTCGGACGTCGTCGACGAGCTGCGCATGACGGCCTACGAGCGGGCCGGTGCGGCCGACTTGGGAGCGCCAGAGGCCGTACACGACCTGCTGAACCTGGCTCACGCGATGGCGGACGGCGTCCTCGGCGCGGCCGCCTGGGAGGGCCTGCTGGCGACGCGTCGGTTCATCGACCGGTGGCGGGCGTCCCACCGCGGCGAACCGCTTCCGTCCGCCGAGGCCGCCACCACACGTGCGCTGCGGGCCGCCGATTCCGCCGGCTACCCCACCGGGGACCGGGCTGACGTGGAGGCCGTTACGCGTGAGCCCGACGGCTGGTCCGTGACGGTGGATCTGCCCGACGGGCGGCGCGTGCGGGTCACCCTCGACCCGGTGGGCTCCGTCGCAGACGTACAGCGCGTGGAGCCCTGAGCGGACTGGCCGCTGCTGCTCTTCCCTCCGGGTGCACGGCACTTACGGCGGCGTTCTGCGAGGTCGCCCCTGTGACTCGTGCACCCTGCCCGCAGAGGGCCAGCATCTGTTGACGTGCTGTGCCAGGGCCCGACTGCCGTACGCCGATGCGCATTTCAGCGGGGTGACATGAGCGTCCAGGCCGGGAACCGGGAGGCGCGCTACCGGCGGACCGCCGAGATCAGTCCGCCGGGCCGCTCCTCACGCTGCGGCGGGGTGCTGATCGGGCGGCCGTAGGCGGCGGCGCGTTCGCGCAGGGTGTGGCTTTCGGCCTCCCAGCCGTGTCCGGCCAGCCAGCCCACCGGGTCGTCGGGCATCTCCGAGACCCACAGGGACGCCGCCGATCCCGGCACGGCGTCCGCGCCGAAGCGCTCGATCACGCCGCGCGAGCCCAACGTCAGCCCCATCCGACTGCCTGGCGCCGACTGCGCGCTTATCCGGGCCAACAGGAGTTCCACCGCGTCCTCGGGCAGATAGATCAGCAGTCCTTCGGCGATCCACACGGTCGGCGACGCCGGGTCGTGCCCTGCGGCGGCCAGCGCGCCTGGCCAGTCCTCCCGCAGATCCACCGCGACGGTGATCCGCTCGCAGCGCGCGACGGCCCGCTCCTGGCGCAGCACCGATGCCTTGAAGTCCAGTGGCGCGGCGGTGTCGACCTCGAACAGCCGGTCGCCCTCGGGCCATTCCATCCGGAAGGCCCGGCTGTCCATGCCTGCGCCGAGCAGCACGACCTGCCGGACCCCGGACGCGGACGCCTGCTGCAACAGGTCGTCGAGGAACTTCGTCCTGATGACGATGGAGAACGACACGCCCAGCAGGCGGCGGCGCGCGCCCTCGTCATCGGGCAGCGGCGACGAGGAGGGCCACAGGCCCCCTGCGGCGGCGAAGGCGTGTGCCAGTGGGTCGCGGAACAGCGCGTTCTCCCGCTGGGTCTCCAGCGCCCGCACCCTGGCGACTCCCACCGCCGTGGCCCACACTCCTGACGGCCGTGCCCGCTCATCAGTCACTGCGCCAGCCTAGAGGACCATGCAGCGCATCACCCTTGCTGGACGGCGCCTGCACGCTGATCCACAGGTCTACCAGTCGAGCTGATCCGCATCCCTCGCGTAGGGGCTGAGGCGGTAGTGGGCGATGCGTGACCGGGCCGCCTCCGGGCTGATCCCCAGGGCGGTCCCGAGTGCTTCCCTCTGCACGAGGTCGTCGTCCAGCGTGCGTGCGGCGCGCTGTCCGATCCGGCGGCCGAGACGGTCGAGGACGTCCGCCGCCTTGATGGCGGCCGGCGGTGCGTCCAGGGCGAGGCGGTCGAGTTGCTCCTCCAGCAGGATCAGCAGCTCGTCCAGGTCACGCGGAAGCGGCACGGTCTGTCCGGCGACGGCCTCGATGTGGAGGGACCACTCGTCATGGAACGGATCGTCGTCGAGGTAGCCGCCCTCAAGACGGTCCCAGTCGAGGGGGACCGCGGCGCCGCGCCAGCCGCAGGCGCAGGCGGCCCGGACCGCCGCCGCCTTCGGTCGGTTCAGCCGACCGGTGTAGGCCCACCACTCGTTGGTCGTCTGGAAGTTCGAGCCGCTGCCGAGGTCGATGCAGGCGGTCTCCGGCTCGCTTCCGTCGGCCAGCACGGCGCCCACATAGCCTGCGTGGGAGGGACCGAACTCGGGCGTCGTCCAGGTCATCCGGCATTTTCCTCTCGGCCGCCGACAGGCTAGTAGTGACCGCATGCTGCCAGGCCGCTCGAACGCGCGCAGCGCTTCGCGTAGATGACCTCCGTAAAGGGGAACCCACCAGCCACCGCAGACCTGGTCACGCGCGGCAAGGCCAACGATGCGGCAAATATGGCGCGATGAGCGGGCCCTGTTCGACTTCGGGCAGAGCTGCCCCTGGGGGCGACGGCTGACGGCGCCCTGCCTACGCTGCACCCTGGCCGCGCACCGCCAACGCACCACTGCGCCCGCTCTGTTGCGGTTCTGGGGTGTGGGGCGCCGGCGAGGGCGGTTGCCGGGACTGGGTGAGCGCCCACAGTATCCGGCTGCGTGAGTCGGTGGGTTCGATCACGATGACGGTGGCGCTGCCCGCGGCGACGGAGGCGATGCCGGCTCTCGTGCCGCAGGAGTGCAGGGGGTAGCGGCGCCGGCTGCCGTCGGTCTCGACGGCGAGGGTGGTGGCCTGTCCAGCGCCGAGGCATTGGAAGGCCACGCGGTACTGCTCGCCCGGGTCGGGCGGGTCGAGGCGGATCGTGGCGGGTATGCCTGTCTGGGAAGCTCCGGTGCGTATCGCGGTTTCGGTCGTGGGCCGGTAGCGCTTCAGCGTGGCGAGAAAGCGGGACATGTCGTCAGCGCCGGAAGCGTGATGCGGCCGACGGGGAGGACCGGAGTACGTTCCGGCGGCGGCTAAGCCGATGGCGCACAGGGCTGCCATGCCCAGGACGGCTATGGTGGCGGCCGGGCGCTCTTTGTCGTACATCCGTTCCCGCTGTTCCGGGAAGGCGGGTCGGGAGCAGCGCGGCGGTGTCCAGCGGGTAGGCAATCCTGTTCTCCGATGCGTCAGTCGGTGTGGGGTCCCGCTCTCTCCGAAACGCCGGAGGACCGGGCGTAGGTGGCGACGGCGGCGGCGATGAGGGTGAGCGCCGGTCCGCCGCGGTGGGCGAGCGCCGTCAGGCGGGTGAAGTCCTCGGAGTACCGGCGGACTTCGCCGGCCTGTGTCACCGTGAGGAACGCGGAGACCAGCTCGACGTTGACCTGCCGGTCGTCGAACATCCAGAAGTCCTCGACCGGGGGCATGGTGCGGCGGTCGGCGTTGGTCGGGATGATGCCCAGCTCCACCGAGTCCAGGACGCTGGCCTCCAGCAGGCGGCTGAGCTGTTCGACCATGACCTCGTGCGGTCCGATCCGCCGGTAGAGCACGGACTCCTCCAACACGATGGCGAAGCGCTTGCCCCTTTCGGTCAGGACTCTCTGCTTGTCCATGCGGGTGACGACCGCGGCCTGCACGTCGTCGGCGAGGCCCCGGCGCTCGCGGATGCCGGTCAGCACGGCCGTGGTGTAAGCGCGGGTCTGCAACGGGCCGGGGATCAGGTTCTGCGCGTAGGCCCTGAACACCCGGGTCTTCTCCCACAGAGGGAGCACGCTTTCCTGGGCGTGGCGCAGGCCGGCCTTCTCCATGACCCGCCACTCGATGTACATGGCGTCGATGCCGCGGGCGGTGAGAACCAGCTCCTCCGCGGCGCTCTCGTCTCCGCAGGCGCGCGCCCAGGCCACGATGTCCGTCGGGGAAGCCGCCGCATGTCCGTTCTCGATACGGCTGCATTTCGACTCGTGCCAGCCGCACCGGCGCGCCAGTTCACGGGCAGTCAGTCCATGCTGGAGTCGGAGGGCGCGTAATTGCGAGCCGAGACCGCGGCGCGCTTCGCGGATGCTGGAAGAGGTTGGCATGCGGACAGTGTGCAGGGTTCGGGCAGGCAACCTCTAACCGCACGAATGCGTGAATCACCCTTAAGTGCGATGTTTTACGGGGATGTGCGCTCGCTCGGGTTTGCGGATACGTGCGGCATGCTGTCTCGCGGCGGGAACAGCATCAGCAGCCGGGCGGGGACCTCCACCACCGTCTCGTGCTCCGGAACCTTGATCGACGTCAGCCGGGACGGATCGGCCACCTTCCAGGACTGTAGGAGATAGGTGTCCGATTCGTCATCGTAATAGAGTGTAGGCGACCCATTGTTCGGGCTCTCAGGGTCCTTGCACAGCAGGCGCAGCGCCACGGATTACCTCCACGCGGGGGGATTAGTTGACCCTTTGAGGGTGAGTGATCGCGGACGGTAGTGCATAGCGACTTGCGGATACTTGCGGATGCGAAACGCCGCCTGAGCGTGCTGTGCGAAAATTTGCGACCTGAACTGGGCACGTCATACGCGCGCCGCAGAATCCGGCGCCGCCGATCCGGACACCGGCCCGGACATGAGCGCGGCCCGGCCAGTCGCTGCGGCTGACGCGTTCGGCGTCGTCGTTCCCGATGCGGCTCGACTCACTCGATGCGCTTGGCTCGCCGTGGTTCGCCGACTACGACCGCGCGCTGGACACGGCCGCCGCCGGCAAGGTCACGGCGTGTGGACCGGGCGGCGAGACCCGCCGCGCCCGCAACGGCCGCCGTGTCGTCCGGCGCTGGGCGATGGGGATGGACGCCGACGCCGCGATATGGCCTCGCGGCGGCGCTGTGACCTGCGACGACCAGATCAGTTGAGAGGTCTGGTCGCTGGGAGTCTCAGTTGATCCGGGCCAGTGATCCGGGCCGGGAAGGGGCGACCGTGGTGCGGGTGCGCCGCTCCGGCAGCGGGTCCGCCAGGTTCCAGCCCTCCTCCAGTAGCTCGTCCACCGCCGTGACCGCCTTCGCGAGGCGTTCGTGCGGCGAGCCGTGCAGGGTCAGGAAGCGGCGGCCCGTGCGGGTCAGTTCGGCGGCGAAGCGGTCCGTCATCCAGGGGCGGAGTTCCTCACCGTCACGCAGGCCGTCATCCTCGAAGGGCACGTCCCGGTGGTCCGTCAGCAGCCACAGATGCCGGAGACCGCGGGCAGCGATTTGCGCCACCGCAGGACTTGCGGCGCCGAGGTAACGCTCGTGCCAGACGGTCGTGGCGAAGGCGTCCGTGTCGCAGAACAGCACCGGAGAGCCCTTCTGCGCCGCCCGGTCCTCCCGCGTCTGCTGCTCTGCGGCGATCACCGGGAACTCCTCGGAGGCAAAGGAAACTTGGGACCAGTGCGCTCCCGGACCCAGCGCCGCCAGCTTCCGTTCGCTGAATTCCCTGCCGTACTCCGCCACGCACTGCGTCTGCGCCCAGATCCCGCCGCGCTGCCGGTAATGCTCCGTCAGTGCCCGCGCGAGGGTGGTGGTGCCCGTCGACTCGGCGCCCAACACCACGACGCGGCGCGCCAGTGCGCCCCGTACCGCGGGGGCGAGGTACGGCCAGCAGCCGACCGGGTCCTTGCGCACCGCCGTGCCGGAGACGGGGAAGGCGGTGCGGTCCGGGTCCACGCACACCGCGGCGGCGCCCATCCGGCGGCCTAGCTCCTCCCCGTACGCCTCCGAGCTGAACACCGCGTCGACCGGGTCCGGTACGGCGGCTCGGAAGATCGCGATGTGCGCCTCCCACACCTCCGGGTCGGTCAGGTCGACGGGGACGTCGTCCACCGCGCCGACCACCTCCACCTCCGCCTCCGGGTGCTCGGCCCGCATCCAGGCGACGCGGTCCGCCAGCGGGACGGACTCCACCGATGAGGCGCAGACCAGGACCGTGAGCCGCTCGCAGGCCGCGGCGGCGGTCCGGACGAGGTGGTGGTGGCCGGCGTGCGGCGGATAGAACTTGCCGAGCACCAGCCCGTGCCGGTACCTGCTCACGCGGCCGTCACCACCCGCGGCGCCGCCGCCCCGAGCCAACTGCGCAGGCCGGCCACGCACAGAGCGAGGAAGCCGACGTACAGCAGGGAGGTCAGGTACAGCTCCTTGTACGCGTAGAGGGGGACGTAGACCAGGTCGGCGGCGATCCAGATCCACCACGACTCGACCAGCTTCCGGCACTGCCCGTAGGTCGCTGTCAGCGACAGGACGGTGGTGAGCGCGTCCCAGCCGGGGACGGTGGAGTCGGTGACACGGCTGAGCAGCAGGGCCAGTGCGGCGAAGCCGACGGCGCCGGAGGCGAGGAGCCAGCTCCATTCGGTACGGGTGGTGCGCCGTACCGGGAGGCTGTCGCGCCGGGCGCCGCCGCCTCGTACCCAGGTCCACCAGCCGAAGCAGGCCAGGGCGATGAAGACGACTTGCAGGCCGGCGTCGGCGTACAGGCCGGCGTCCACGAAGAGCACGATGAAGAGAACGTTGTTCGCGATGCCGATGGGCCAGTTGGCCAGATGCTGCCGGGCCACGAGCCACACGCACAGCGCCCCGCTCCCGAAGCCGAGCACCTCCGTCCAACTGACGGGTGTCTGCAATACGGTGAACAGCGGCTGCTGCAATGCCTGCACTGGGTTCATGACCCCTCCCAATTTTCGTCTCCCCGACGATCACTAATCGTCGGGGAGACGTAAAGTCGGGAAGGGCGCTTGGCGTCCATGAACGCCCTCGCAGGGTGGTGAGCTTCGATGCTGAGCGGAACGCCGAACGGGCGAGTGCGCTCACGCTCCGTCAGCATGACACGAACTATGGGCGGTTGTTGCAGGGGGCAGCCAAGCGCTGTACTTCTGGCTGCCCGCGTCTCAGACGCGCGGGGCGCGGTGGTCGGGCATGCGTCCGCCAGGCGACCACTCGATCAGCGGCGGCCGGACAGCCCCGCACAACGCATGTCCACGTGTGTCCGTCAGCCCCAGCCTCCCTACGAGCAGGCCGTTCTTCACGGCCGCCATGAGAACCTCGGGGCCGATGCCGTCGAACATCAGCTTCGCCCGTCGGAACATCGCGAACGTCTCGCGATCGTCAACCGTCCCCCACGACAGGTAGACGAACCGTGCGCCTGGCCGCCCCTGCACGTACGGGCCGCGTACATCCCAACCCCCCTCATACGGGGTGGAAGTGACCTCTAGCTCCCACCGCGTCGATGACGCGTTCCCCGGATACAGACCCAGCAACTCGGCCGGCCGGCCGCGCCGCTGCACCGCGACATGGACGTTGTGATGTCCGGACGCCCCCGCCGCCTGCCCGCACTCCCGTCCGGGCAGATTCGATCCCTCGACTCGAATCAGCATGCGCCCATCATCCAGGGAACGGCGCCTGCCCGCAGTCATTGCCGGGGCGGGCCCTGCCTGAAGAGTTCCGCCTCACTCTCGTCAGCCGGGCGCCCCCTCCAGACAGGCACTGAGACACTGGACGACCGTCGGGAGGCTCGTTTCGACTCATCCGCCGAGGGCATCCGGCTGCCATGGAGACAAGCGAGAGCACCGAAGAAGTGATCGGAACCCAAGGGGACGAGCACCACGTCGTCCTCAGCGCTGACACCAACGGCGACGGCAAGCCCGATGTCTGGATGACCGACACCACGGGCGACGGGAAGGCCGACCTCTACCAGTTCGACACCACCGGTGACGGCCAGATCGACGTGACCATCGCCGAGCGGGCCGGAGAGCCCGGGGCCGACCGGCTTGTGGTCGAAGGCGACGGCGGTCACCCCCAACAGTAGGCTGCATGAGATCGTCAGTCGCCGATCGTCACTGAGGTGTCAGCGGGAGACCCGGCCTGAAGTGGAAGAAGGCGCTGGCGTTCTCTGTCGACTTCCTGTGTCATGAGTGACAAAAGCTCGTGTCATCGCCGTGCGGATCGGCACGGCAAGACGGCCTCTGACTTGCTTGGATGCGTGCACGGATGGGGGCCTCGCCCTATTGCAGTCGGCCTGGCAGACGCGCCCTGTGCAGGGGACTTGCAACGGGATCGCGCCTCAGCGGCCCCCATTTTGTGAAAACCGTGTGACGCTTCCTCATGCAGCGGAGGCATAAGCCAGTCGGGGCGAATGGCGGATTTCAGCACTGGGGAGACGCTGAGGCTCGCCACTCGGCCATGTTGCGACCACGGAGAAGGAACGCGTCAGCCGCGACAGCAGGTGTCTTGACACTGGGCGGCTGACGGAAGCGGTCCAGGCTATAGCGATTCGCCCGACACCACCCTCATCTGCGAACTGCCCGGTTCACCGGACCCCGCCCGAACCGGATGGGCACTGCTCGAACTACCCGCCCGCATCCCGGCCAGCTCGACAACGAAGCCTTCCACGGCGTCCTCGGCATGGCCGACCGGCTGCTGGCCCGTCGCGCCGTCACTGCCTGCGAGAGAAAACCGCAACCCTGCCAGGTTGGCGCCGCGCCGCTTGATGTCGTCGCAGGCGACCTCGATGCTGAGCGAGGCGAGCGTGCTCTCGACGCGTAGGTGCGCGGGCCGCACCTCGAACTCCATCTCCATTCTCCACGCGGTGAGGAAGCTGTGCCCGCGCGGCCACTGGGCGGCCCCGGTAAAGTAGTCGTCGTCCGTGCGCTCCAATCGGTGAGCATGACTACCACGACGCTGACGCGTTAGATGACGTTCCCCTGCGTCCTCGCGCATGGCCTCGGCGGCGGTAGCCGTGTGCTGAACGTGGACGACTTTTCCCTCGGGCTATGCAGCTACATACCATCAGGTTTGATTTTTGCAGAATGAGCGGCTCCGTCTCCGTGAGCGCGCGAACGCCCCCATGGCCGAATCCGGTTTCCGTCGCGCGGTTTCGGGCCTGTTCAGTGGGCCGCCGTGGGTGCGGGTGCGATCGGTCTCCAGCGGTCCTTCAGTGATTCTCAAGCAGCTCGGCCAAGCGTGTTCCCGGTGCCGGGAAGAAGAGGGAGATCGACCGGCCGGAGGGCCAGGAGCGTTGTCCCAGGCGGGAATGGTCGGGCCGACGGCACCGGAACTTGCGGTGCGAGAAGTCGGCGCACGCCCGTACGGCACCCGGCGATCGGCGTCGCTTAGCGGCATCGACGTAGACCGCCTGTAAACCGCATGTGCGGTTTGTTAATATGTGCCGTACGGCCCGGGGCGGACCTCCTCGGCATTGCATCAGGAAGGGCTGACATGACGACGGCGCCTGCTCCAGGGCCTCTCGGGACCGACCGGCCCCGGACGCCGACCGGCGTCCGCGCCGCCGTCGACCCCGCCGGCCGCCTTCCCGTGGGCGCGGCAGCCCACCCCAGTAAGCGATGAGCGACGGACGTGACGGTGGTCGTCGGTGACCCGCCGCCCCGACGCGCCAGGAGGCACGTGATGGTCAAGCAGGAGCGAGCGGCCCGTACCCGGCAGGCGCTGATTCGCGCGGCTGCCGAGGTGTTCGCCGAGCAGGGGTTCGCTCGTGCCTCGATCTCCACGGTCAGCCTGCGGGCGGGCGTCAGCAACGGGGCCCTGCACTTCCACTTCGCGACCAAGAGCGCACTGGCCGAGGCTGTCCAGCAGGAAGCCGCGGCCGTCGTGACGCGCGTGACCGAGGGGGCGGAGGAGGCCGCCCACGCCCTCCAGGCCGTGGTCGACGCCACGCACGGCCTGATGGAACGGCTCGACTCCGACATCGTCCTACGAGCCGGGTTCGCCCTGGACGACGGGCCGGACGGCGGCAACGATCTGCGCCGCCACTGGCAGCGCTGGATCGAAGGCGCGCTGGACCGGGCGGAGCAGGAGTCGCTGCTCGCCGACGGGGTGTCGGCGCGCGGGGCCGCCGAGGCCGTCGTGGCGGCGACCGTGGGCTTCGAGGTGCTCGGCGGACGCGACAGGTCGTGGCTCCAAGGCGAGACGGTCACGCGCTTCTGGAACCTGATGCTGCCCCGGCTGACGGCCGCGAGGGTGCCCATGGCGGCGGCGGGCGGGTCGGACCTGTCCGCACGCGACACGCGGAGCGGATCCCGAACGACGCCGCCGCGCTGAGCGGGCGGGGCTCCGGCCGCCTCGGTCAGGTCCATCGGCTTGGGGGTCTTCTCGGCCTGAGCCTCGCCCGGTGCCCCGCCGAAGACGCGGAAGTCGTGAGCGCACGCGAAGACGTTGCGTCCCGTCCCTGGGACACGACGGACATACGTACGTCGGCTCCCGTCGCTGCTGGCCCGCGCAGGCGAGCAGAGACGTCCGCGGACACGGGTGTGCGGTGCAGGGGCGTGCACCTCCCCTGGAGGTCCGCCCAGGTCGTTACGAAGCCCGGGTGTCCGAGGCGCGGAACGGCGGGCGCAGCCGGGCCGTCAGGAGCAGGGCCAATGCGGCCACCTCCCTCGCCGTGGGCTCACCCCTGGAGATCCGGACCGAGGCCATCGACAGGGCCGTCGAGGTCGCAGCGGCGACCGGTGCCAGCGGGGTCTGACGGCCCGCCGGCTGCGCGGGACGCTCCCGTGCGGGGTCGACGCGGACGGAGGGAGCGACGCGTATGGCGGGGGAGGGGGAGGCGGGGGTGGGATCGGTCGGCAGCGGGCGTTCCTCGACAGTGCTCATGCGGGCCCTTTCGACACGGAAGCACCGGCAACGGCCGGTGCCGCACGCTCTATGTTCGGCCGCCGCGCTCAAGTCCGCCTCGGGTCCCGCGCGGGAACACGTCCGGAACCACTCGGGTGTGCGCATGACGGGGTGCCCTTGCCCCACCGGACGCCCTCGCCGCCGACCGGATCGGCGTCGGCCGACGTGTTCCGCGGGAGTGCGGACCGCCCGGTTCGAGACATAGCGTTCACTCTCAAATCGTTGCAACGAAAAAATCGACTAACGTTGCGTTAGATTCTAGTTCGTTGCAACATTTTTAGGCTCTGAGCAGGCAATACATCGAACTTGGGCAACATGTGCGTTGCTAGATATGAAAAGGCAACGTAGCGTTTGCGATATCAGAAACAACGCCGAAAACGAGAGCACCCAGAAGGGCGACATCCGCATCACCGAGGCCACGCACGGCACGGTCGTCCTGCGCACCGAGGCCGGCGCGCTGTCGATCGGCGCCGCCCGCGGGGTCCGCAGCCTCTGACCCCGCCGCACCCGAAGGAGCACCCCTCATGACCGACCTGGCGATCGCCGCGCACGGGTTGCGCAAGTCCTACGGCGACAAGACCGTCCTCGACGGCGTCGACCTGACCGTCCCCACCGGCACCGTGTTCGCGCTGCTCGGGCCGAACGGCGCCGGCAAGACCACCGCTGTGAAGATCCTCTCCACCCTGATCACCGCCGACGCCGGGCAGATCCGCGTCGCCGGTCACGACCTGGCCGCCGACCCGCAGGCGGTGCGCGCCGCGATCGGCGTCACCGGTCAGTTCTCCGCCGTGGACGGGCTGATCACCGGTGAGGAGAACATGCTCCTGATGGCCGACCTGCACCACCTGCCCAAGGCCGAGGGACGGCGCGTGACGGCCGAACTCCTGGAGCGCTTCGACCTGTTGGAGGCGGCGAAGAAGCCGGCCTCCACCTACTCCGGCGGGATGAAGCGCCGCCTGGACATCGCCATGACCCTGGTCGGCGCCCCCCGGATCATCTTCCTCGACGAGCCCACCACCGGCCTCGACCCCCGCTCCCGGCACACCATGTGGCAGATCATCCGCCGACTCGTCACCGGCGGCGTCACCGTCTTCCTCACTACTCAGTACCTGGAGGAGGCCGACCAACTCGCCCACCGCATCGCCGTCCTGAACGACGGGAAGATCGCCGCCGAGGGCGCCCCCGAGGAGCTGAAGCGGCTGATCCCCGGCGGCCACGTCCGCCTCCGCTTCACCGACCCGGCCGCCTACCGCTTCGCGGCCTCCGTTCTGGGCGAGGTCACTCGCGACGACGAGGCGCTGGCCCTGCAGATCCCCAGCGACGGCGCCCAGCGCGACCTGCGCGCCGTCCTCGACCGCCTCGACTCGGCCGGCGTCCACGCCGACGAGCTGACCGCGCACACCCCCGACCTCGACGACGTCTTCTTCGCCCTCACCGGCACAGGCGTCCCCGCCCAGAAGAACGACCAGGCCGAGGAGGCCGTCCGATGAGCTCCCTGTCCCTCGCCGTGCGCGACTCGACCACCATGCTGCGCCGCAACCTCCTGCACGCCCGGCGCTACCCCTCGCTCACCCTGAACCTGCTGCTCACCCCGATCATGCTGCTCCTGCTCTTCGTCTACATCTTCGGCGACGCCATGAGCGCGGGCGTCAACGGCGGCGTCCCCGACCGCTCCGCGTACCTCGCCTACCTGGTCCCCGGCCTGCTTCTGATGACCATCGGCAGCACCGTGATCGGGACGGCGGTGTCCGTCTCCAACGACATGAGCGAAGGCATCATCGCCCGCTTCCGCACGATGGCGATCCACCGCGGCTCCGTGATCGTCGGACACGTCATCGGCAGCGTCCTGCAGTCGGTCGCCAGCGTCGTCCTCGTCGGCGTCGTCGCCCTCGCCATCGGCTTCCGCTCCACCGGCGCCACCGCCCTGGACTGGCTGGCCGCATTCGGGCTCCTCGTCCTCTTCGCCCTGGCGCTCACCTGGATCGCGGTCGGCATCGGCCTGGTCAGCCCGAACGCCGAGGCCGCCAGCAACAACGCCACCCCGCTGATCCTCCTGCCGCTCATCTCCAGCGCCTTCACCCCCACCGACTCCATGCCGGGCTGGTTCCGGCCCATCGCGGAATACCAGCCCTTCACCCCCGCGATCGAGACCCTGCGCGGACTCCTCCTCGGCACCGAGATCGGCCACAACGGATGGCTCGCCGTCGCCTGGTGCCTCGGCCTCACCGTGCTCGGCTACTTCTGGGCCACCTCGAAGTTCGACAGCGACCCGAAGTGACCGCCACGGCGCCGTGAACCGCCTCCGCGGCCCGTCCGGCGCAGGGCGGCGTACCCGACACCCCGTCGGCGTACGCCGCCCCGTCCGCGTACGGGAGGAAGTCGTGCCCGGCTCACCGGGCCGGCCGCGAGGCGGACTGGCCGCCACGGGCATCGGGAGGGCCGCCCGCTCCGCCACGTCCGGGCCGCGAGCAACGCGCAGCCGCCGGCCTCGGCGCCGCCGGTGTCGTCCATCGGGACGCG
Source organism: Streptomyces sp. NPDC046985 (assembly GCF_040644415.1). NCBI lineage: Bacteria > Bacillati > Actinomycetota > Actinomycetes > Kitasatosporales > Streptomycetaceae > Streptomyces > Streptomyces sp. NPDC046985. The sequence goes on along the minus strand of NZ_JBEYWK010000011.1, from coordinate 15,163 downwards.
CTACGTCCCGGGGCGGGGGCGGCTTCAGCCGCGTCCGGCGAGCAGCAGCAGCGCCTCGTGCACGGTGAGCCGGTCGTCGCGGACCGCGTCCAGCAGGACGTCGAGATCGTCGTCCGGGAGCTGCCATACGGCGGGGGCGACCCCGGCCGCTCCGGGTGCGGGAAGGACGGCGACCGGCGTCGGGGCGGGCGTGTACGCCGGTATGGGCCCAGGAGCCGGTATGGGCGCCGGAGCGGGGACGGGCGCCGGAGCGGGGACGGGCGCGGTGGCCGCGCCGCTCGTCGCCCGCGCGACCTCCCGGGCGAAGGACTCCGGCGTCGGGAAGTCATGCAGGTCGGTCGCCGGCACGTGCAGCCCGTACCGGGCGTTGACGGCGGCCACGAACTCCACGAACAGCAGGGAGTCGAGACCCGTGGACCGGAAGGTCTGCCCGGGGTCGATCTTCTCGGGACCGATCCGCAGGGCGTCGCCGAGCATGGCGACGAGGTCCGTCAGTACGTCGGCGGGGTAGTCGTTCGTCATCGCGGGGTCCTCCAAGCAGTCGATGGCACACGGTCACGCGGTGCTGTGCGAGAACACCGGTCGGGCCTTGGGCGGTCGCCTGGTGCACGGTGCCGCGGTTCGGCGCACGGCCGTCTCAGCCCACGCGTACGAGTCGCTCGCTGTTCGTCTCCGCGGGCGCCGCGGTCTCGGGGGCGGCCATCAGGATCGAGCGCTGAAGGCGGCGCAGGGCGGCCGACGGTTCGAGCCCGAGTTCGCGCACGAGGGTGGTGCGCAGGCGCTGGTAGACGTCGAGGGCCTCGCTGCGACGGCCCGAGCGGTGCAGCGCCAGCATGAACTGGCCGTGCAGGGCCTCATGAGTGCGGTACCGGCTGGCCAGCACCGTCAGTTCGGCGAGCAGTTCGCGGTGTCTCCCGATCCGCAGGTCGGCCTCGATGCGCTGGTCGAGCGCGCACAGCCGGGTCTCGTCCAGCCGCCGGGTCTCCATGTCCAGTTGGATGCCGCCGTGCACGTCCGCGAAGGCCGGTCCGGTCCACAGGGAGAGCGCTTCGCGCAGCAGCCGGGCCGCGCCCGGGAAGTCCCCCGAGTCCATCGCCCGGTACCCCACGCCCGCGAGCCGGTCGAACTCGCGGATGTCGCTGGCGCCGCCGCCGCTGTCGAGCAGGTAGCCGCCCGGCAGCGTCACGAGCACGTCCTTGGCGCTGCGCCGTCCGGCCGGGGCCTCCTCTCCATCGGTCGCGCCCCGTTCCAGGGCGGTCGCGATGAGGGACCGGAGCTGGAGCACGTAGGTCTGCAAGGTGGTCCGGGCGCTGCGCGGCGGCGCGTCCCCCCACAGTTCCTCTGTCAGCGCCGACACCGGGACGACCTGATCGGCATGGAGCGCCAGCAGCGCCAACACCTGTCGTGGCTTGGGGGCCGTCGGCGTGACGGAGACTCCGCGCTCCCGCACCGCCAGTGCGCCCAGTACTTGGATGTCCACGCGTACTCCCCTGTCCGTGGATGAGACCTGCTTCAGTTAAAAACAGGGCCTGCGGTTTGTCAATAGAAAACCGACCGCGCCGTTTAAAACCAAGAGGGTATCTGATGTTCCCTCAGAAACCGCTGTTGAACTGGGGTTTCCTGAAGAGAACGAGGGAGATTTCACCTGGTCGCCGGATCGCTTAAGCCCCTCGGGACGGCCTGGGCGGGGAAGGACTCGGCGAGTGGGCCGCGCGGCGAACAAGCCCCTCCGCTACGGAACAGTCGACGAGGGGCGACCGGCGAGTGCGACGCAGATACGCCCGGGGTCACTCTAACAAACCGCTCGTGCGGTTTCTAGGAGAGAGGGCGATCCGCGGTGTCAGAGACTGCGGGCGGTGATGTCGCCGTAGGAGGTGGTGGCGTGAACGGCGAGGGCGGTGACGCCGTCGTTCCTCAGCTCGTTGTGGACGCGGCCGTACGAGGTGCCGGCGTCCAGGGATGCTGAGACGCCGCGGGCGGCGCCGACGGAGATGTCGCCGCGCTGGGTGCTCAGGGTGACCGTGCCGCCCGTGGCCTCGGAGATGCGGATGTGACCCCGCTGGGTGGTGATCTCCGCGGGACCGCCCAGGCGGCCGACCTCGATGTCGCCGTCGTGGGCGCTGAGGCGGGCACTGGCGGTCTCGTCGAGCTTGACCGAGCGGTAACCGCCCTCGACGACCACGTCACCGAGCCGTCCGACGCCCCGGAACGCGGCGGCGCCCGCCTTCGACTCGACGCAGGAGCCGGCGGGCAGCCGGACGGTCACCTCGACGGCGCCGCTGGAGCCGATGAGCCGGTTCCTCGTCGTCGGGCCGTCGATCCGCAGCACCCCGTCGGCGTAGGCCGCCTTGACCTGCTCCGCCGCCTTCACGTCACGGCCTTTCAGCGCGTTCGCGGGCAGGATCTCGACCATGGTGTCGACCCGGTCGGCGGCGATCATCTGCACGCGCCCCGCGGGGAGGCTGACGATGGCGGTGATCGGCGCAGGAGTGTCGAACTTCTGCATCGGACTCTCCTTACGGCTCGCTGTTTCTCTCAGTGGAAATGCTACGTTGCGTTCTGGCTCACGGTGACACAGTCGTTGCGAATAGGCGATATTGACCCAGTGAGAGACGTCAAGTCGTTGCGTTGATCTAAAGACTCAACACAACTAGCACCTCGCCTCCGTTGCAATGAATTGCGGATGAACGCTATGCTGGCGGTGCGTCGACCGCGAAGGAGACCGCGATGCCGGGAGGCAGGCTCACCCATAAGGACCGTCAACAGATCGCGCTAGGGCTAGCCGACGGCCTCGCCTACGCGGAGATCGCCCGGGGACTGGACCGGCCGACCTCGACGGTCACCCGCGAGGTGATGCGCAACGGCGGGGCCGCCGGGTACCGCGCGGACCTGGCCCACCGCGCCACAGAGCAGCGCGCCCACCGGCGCAGGTCCCCCGCGCCCCGCCTCTCGCGGACGGACCCGCAGGCGCAGGCGCACGGGCGCGACCCCGAGGCGGTGCGTGCGTACGAGGAGCAGTTCACCACCGTCATGATGCAGTCGGGCCTGCCCAAGATGATGTCGCGGGTGATGGTCGCCCTGCTGATGACCGACGCCGGCAGCCTGACCGCCGCCGAACTCGCCCAGCGCCTTCAGGTCAGCCCCGCCACCGTCTCGAAGTCGATCGCATTCCTGGAGAGCCAGACCCTCGTGCGCCGCGAGCGCGACGAACGCCGCCGCGAGCGCTACGCCGTCGACGGCGACCTCTGGTACCAGTCGATGACCGCCAGCGTCCAAGCCCTCGTCCAGCAGGTGCAGGTCGCACGGGAGGGCGTCGGCGTCCTCGGCCCCGGCACCCCGGCCGCCGTCCGCCTGGAGAACGTCGCCCGCTTCCTCGACTTCGTCGCCGAAAGCCTCGCCCGCGCCGCGGAACAGGCCCGCGAGGTCCTCTCCACCGTGCCCGGGACGCCCACGGAGGAGACGGCCGCACCGATGGAGGAACCAGAGAGCAGCGGACTTTGACGCGTCTCATGAGACATCTGCTGATGTCCGGGCCCAGAAAAGATGGAGCACCGCAGGGGCCGCTCGTGTCAGGATGCTGGGCATGCCTGGTCGCGCGCTGAGTTTCGGGGCGGTGGCGGAAGCGTACGAACGGTTCCGGCCGGGGTATCCCGTGGAGCTGTTCGACATGGTGAGGGCGTACGCGGGCCACCCGGTTCGGACCGCCCTCGAGATCGGCGCTGGAACAGGCAAGGCAACCCGCCTGTTCGCTCAACGAGGGGTCATGGTCACCGCGACCGATCCTGATGGGTCCATGCTCGCCGAACTGCGCAAACACGTGCCGACGAGCGTCGCAACGGTGCAAGCCGCGTTCGAGGACTTGCGACCGGGCGAGCGGTACGACCTGGTCTATGCGGCAGCAGCGCTGCATTGGACGCACCCGGAGGGCCGGTGGTCGCGCATGGCGGCGCTGCTGGAACCGGGTGGCGTGTTCGCCTCGTTCGGCGGGCCATTTCGACTGGCTGACCCGGCGGTGGAGGAGGCTGTCCGCGCGGCGCTAGCGCCGATCTTGGAGAGTGACGAGATTCCGTCGCCTGACGGGACGCCTCCGGATCACGAGATGCAGTGGCCGGGCACGGAGCTGCAACGGTCTGAGTGGTTCACCGGCGTTCAGCAGTCCGTGATCGAACGGCGCGTGACGATGAGCGCTCGTGACTGCGTTGGTCATCTCTCCACCGTCTCGGCCTATCTCGTCTTGCCGACCGCGGAGCGAGAGCAGGTACGCAGCCAGGTCATGCAGGTACTGCCGGACAGAGTCGAGATGGCCGCCGACATCACCGTCCATCTCGCGCGTCGGCGCTCCGAGGATTGATCACGACGCCTCGCCATGTCAGCCCGCTGGCCCCAGGCTGGTTCGGGCGGCGTCGAGTTCCGGCGCTTCAGCCAGCGCTTCGACTCTGGAAGGTGACGACTGCCGCGGAATCGGCGTCCGCACTGTCACCGCTCCGGACGACTGTGTCGAGCCAGGCCCTTGCCGCTCTGGGGCTGTGGAAGCGCATCACGTTGAGCGGGGCGAATCGGGGGTTCGCGCAGCGGCTGGCGATGTCGGCCCTGCGGCGCCTGTACTGCGACCAGGCCCACCAGACAGGGTGGTCGGGCCCGAACCAGGCGCCTACGGTCTCCCTGTTGCCGCCGAAGATCCGGCGACGGAACAGGGTGCGAGCCAGGGACCGGCGCAGCACGCGGCGCATGACCACCGACCGGGAGTAGTCGATCCAGACGATCGTGTCGGCCCGGGTCCACAGCAGTTCTCGGACCTGCGGGTGACCGAAGGAGTCGAAGATCCAGGAGGAACCGGAGCTGATCTGCGACACGTCCTTGAGCAGCCGCGGGTTCTCCTGCCATCGGGGAGCGATGATGGCCAGCCCGTCCATCTCGTGGAAGGGGATCGCAAGACGCTCGGCGATCGCGCGGGCAAGGGTGGTCTTGCCCGCGCCTGTACTTCCCACGACCAAGACCCGGTTCATCCCCCGATGATCCCCATCCGGCGACCTTCAGGTCAAGAGAGGTCCTTCCTCGGATCGACTTCCGTGCTCCGCAGTCGTGGCGCCACCGGGAAAGCGCTGAGACGACCACCTGCTGGGCGGAATGGGCATGACGCTGGGCGCGTGGTGGCGCGGCGGCGCGGCGTATGACGACGCGTAAAATATGGGGTGACGCGTCGGTGCGGCGGTATGGGGGAGACCGAACTCAGCTTTCCTGGCGGCGGAGCGTCTCCCGCGGCAGTTCGCCGAATGTGTCGTGGTAGTAGCCTGCCAGTCGGGACATGCTGCTGAATCCGTACCGCCCGGCGACGCGCGTCACCGTCGTACCGTCCCCTGGTTGAGCCTCGGCAAGCTCCTGACGAATGCGCCGCAATCGGCATTCCCGCAGATATCCGGCGGGTGTGCTGTTCATGTTGTCCCGGAACATCATTTCCAGCGTGCGCCGGGAGACGCAGGAGAAACGAGCCACGTCGCCCACGTGGATCGGGGTGTCGGCGTTCAGGTACATGAATTCAAGCGCTCGGGTCAGGACGCGTGGAGCGTCGTCCCGGACGCGTACGTCCGCTGACTCCGGCACGGCGGTATTAGGGAAGGTCTCGAGCGTCAAAGCCGCGATCAGGTCACCGAAAGCCATGCGCGTGACGTCCGATCCCGCGTAGTCCATATGGAGACGCTGCGAGAACCGCACCACGTCAAGCCACTTTCGCGCCGCTGTCGTACTGACTGGCTCCCTGCTCAGAAGAGCGAAGTCACGTTCTTCGAGGTGGCAACGCTCGGCCACCTTCTCCAGGTGGGTGACCGGGATGCGGACGAGAGTGCAGGAAGAGTCGAACCAGCGGGTGGTGTGCGCCTCATGGGCGTCAGCCATGACGAACACGGCGCCGGCGGAGTACTGACGCTCGACCTGCCTGCTCGCGATCTCGATGCCGCCGGTGCGGACGCGGCACACCGTGACGGTGCCGTACGGCTCCGAGGCGAAGCCCCCTCCCTCGAACTGAAGATCGTCCAAAGTCCAGCCTTCGCAGTCCATACGCGAGTGATCGAAGTGAAACTCACCCTCCGTGCTGACGGGAGAGAATCGCGTGTCGAACAATTTCTGTACATATTCGAGGGCTTCGTCCCGGTTCTCCGACTTGAGGTGCAGTTCCTTCATCGCGCGCCGTGCTTTCAGTGCAGAGATAAAGCATTTTATGAGCTGTGCGCCGCTCATGCGGCGTATTCACAGATTAACGCTGCGATTACAGACTGTCTCGTCGATCTCATTAGTCGATCTCGTCAACGGCAGGACAGCGGCAAGCCGACGATCCGGACGAGCGAGCCGGAGGGAACCTCCAGTTTCTTGATCGCCTTGGCCGGCGGTGACTGGATCATGTGCAGCGGGGTGGCCGCCCGACCGAAGGCAGTCGCCCCGTCTCGGCGCCGGAACCGCTGCGTGAGCGACGAAACAAGATCTATGTTGCACTGAAACGAGGATCTACTCGACGTTGCGCTCAAGTAGCGAGTCATGCAATGGGTTCCGCTACCGGGGTGGCAGCAAGGGGACGTGAAAAGAGGAAGTCATGCCGTCTGGACGCATCGACATCCACCATCACCTCATTCCTTCCTGGTACCGAGAGGCGTTCGAGCGGCACGGCAAGAGTGCGGGCGGGTGGCCCACGCCCGACTGGAGCCGGGCGTCCAGCCTCGCGCTCATGGACGAGCTGGCGATCGAGACGGCTCTGCTGTCCGCGAGCGCTCCCGGCGTCAATTTCGGAGACAGGGCGGAAGCGCGCTCCATGGCCCGGCGGGTCAACGAGTACGCCGCCGAGATGGTCAAGGACAAGCCCGACCGCTATGGGCTCTTCGCGGTGCTGCCCCTGCCGGACATGGACGGCGCCCTCGCCGAGGTGGCCTTCGCCCTGGACGAGCTGGGCGCCGATGGCGTGGGGATTCTGTCCAATATCGACGGACGCTATCTCGGAGACCCGGAGTTCGAGCCGCTGTGGCAGGAACTGGACAGGCGTGGCGCGGTGGTCTTCATACACCCGGAAGCGCCTCCGATGCCCATGCTGAAAGAACTTCCCAGTCCGCTGCTCGACTTTCCCTTCGAAACCACGCGCACAGCCGTGCACATGGTCACCCACGGTGTGATGAAGCGGTACACGAACGTCACGGTCATCCTCGCTCACGCGGGAGGATTCATTCCCTTCGCGTCCGAGCGCTTCGCCATCGCAGGGCGCTTCAGCCCTGACGTCACCGAGGAGGACATGCGGACCGGCATGAAGAGGTTCTACCTCGATCTCGCCTTGTCGTCGTCCCCGACGTCCATGCCGTCCCTGCTCAGCTATGCGGACCCCACGCATCTCGTCTACGGCAGCGACTTCCCGTTCGCGCCGTCGCAGGAGTTCGCCGACATGCTGGACGCCTATCCCCTCGACACAGACCAACGGGCCGCCGTCCGAAGGGGGAACGCGGAGCGCATCCTGCCCCGGCTCCAGAGCGCGTGAGTGACCTCGCCGCCGCGGCGGCCGATCTGTACGCGGGAACGTTTGGACTTTCGCATACGGAGAAACCGGTTTGCGCGTTCCGAGGTGGTGGCGGCTGCCGTGTCGTGGCTGAATGGAAGCAAAATACGTGCGTCGACTCGGCCGCCCCGGTCGCGCCTTACGCTAGCGCGGTGTGGGCGCGGCCGTCCACGCGAGGAGCGATGGCGCGGCTGTTCACGCGGGGAGCGATGATGAGCGGACCCGATGACTTCGGCACCTTCGGCCGCTACGTCGAGACGCCGGTGGCCCAGATGCCGGACGACATGAAGGACGCCTACGACTTCACACTGGGTCTGCGCGGACTCGTGCCCGGCCCGCACAAGATCTGGCTCTCCAACCCCGCCCTGTCGAAGACGATCGTCCCCACCGGGGCGTATTACCAGACGGAGTCGACGCTCACCAAGGCGGAGATCGAGATCGTCACCAACCTCGTCAACGCCAAGTGGCACGCCGCGTACTCCACTTACGAGCACGAGATCATCGGGGAAGACGCCGGCGGGCTCGACAGCCGCAAGGTGGAAGCGCTCATCGGCGGCCTGCCCACGTCCTTCGACGACGACCGCCAGCAGCTCGTCTACGAACTCGCCACCACCCTGATCGCCCCCAGGATCGTCCCTGTGGGCCTCTACAAGCGCGCCAAAGGTCTCATCGGCGACGCCGGCATCGTCGACGTCACGGTCCTCGTCGGCTGGTTCACCGCCGTCTCCATGACCCTGGCCGCCTACGACGTCCCCTCGGACGCGACAGGACTCGACCAGTAGCTGAGCACGTCACCCGGGTAGGAGGAGACATCTGATGACCGGCGACCACCGACACGGCGAAGCCGACGCTCCCTACGGGCTCGGGGGCCGACTGCCCCTCCTCTCGGAGGAGAAGATGACGGCCGCCCAGCGGAGCGTGTTCTCCGCTCTCAGCCAGAAGGAACTCGTGTGGGCCGAACGCTCGGGCTTCGTGGCGAAGGACGCGGAAGGACATCCGGTAGGCCCCTTCAACCCCGTCCTCTACAGTCCGGACCTCGCACAGAGCTTCCTCGCCTTCCAGAGCAGTGAGGACGCGCACACCTCCCTCGACGACCGCATACGCCAGATCGTGATACTGACCGTCGGCTCCGCATGGCAGGCCGCCTACGAGATGTACGCGCATTCCGCCGTGGGCCGCAGAAGTGGCCTGTCGGAGCGGGAGATCGACGATCTGACGCACGGCCGCGCGCCCGAGGGGCTGAGCGACACCGAGCACGCGGCCTTCGACTTCACCCGGCAACTGACGAGCGACCGCAGAATTTCCGACGAGTGCTGGACACGCGCCCACAGCCTGATGGGACCCGAGGGCGTCGTCGACGCGCTGTTCCTCATCGGCGCCTACCAGACCGTGTGCGGAATCCTCAACGCCGTCGAGGTGCCCGTCCCCGGGTGAGCCGGGGCTGGGGTGTGTCCGCTCTCCAGGGAGAAGCCATGCCTTCACGACTCGCCACAGCCGCGCTCGTCGGCGCTGGACTGGCTGCCAGGGCTGTCCGGTCGGGATTCGCGCCGAAGCCGGTGCCGATTCCGTCGCTTCAGCCCGACGCGTTCCCCCTGCCCGAGGCCGATCCTCCCGACGGCATGGACGTCATCGCCGTACCGACCGGGGTCAACCACCGCAACGCGCTGTACGCGTACCGCGGCGGGTCCTGCTTCGACCACCGTGACTTCTACATCGGCGCCGCCCTGGTCAAGCACCCACAAGGGGATCTTCTCCTGGACACCGGGTTCGGCCGCGGCATCGACCAGCAGTTCTCCACGATGCCCAGGCTGTTCCAGAAGCTGACGAAGTACACCGTGTGGCGGTCGGCGGTGGACCAACTGGCCGCCGCTGGCTACGACATGTCCCGGCTGGGCGCGATCCTCCTCACGCACGCGCACTGGGATCACATGAGCGGGCTTCCCGACTTTCCCGGCGTGCGTGTCATGGTGACCCGCCGAGACCTCGAAAGCTACATGAACCCCCACATGCACGGGAGATTCGGTCCTCCTTTCAGCGAGACCCACTTCGAGTGGGACCCCTTCGACTTCGACGGCGGCCCGTACCTGGGGTTTCCCCGCAGTCTCGACGTGTACGGCGACGGCTCCGTCGTGTGCGTGCCGTCGCCCGGTCACACACCGGGCAGCATCGTCATCTTCGTGACGACGGCGACCGGCCTGAAGTACGCCTTCGTCGGAGATCTCGTATGGCAGCGGGAAGGGCTGATCAGGCGCGAGGAACGGCCGCTCGTCTCACAGATATGGGCCGACTTCGACGCCAACGGCACCCGCACCCACATCATCAAGATGGCGCAGGTCGTGGCAGCGATGCCAGAGCTGGTGGTCGTCCCCGCCCACGATCAGAACGCGTTCGCCGATCTGGGGCGCCTTCCCCGCGTCAAGACCGACGGCGTCACGCTCCAGAACCCCGTAGATCCCGCGGAGCTGCCCTGATCAGGCGGCTAGGCCGGCGGCCCGACACACTGAGGAAGCGTCATGTCCCACCGCAGACGCAGCGAGATCGTCACCAACGAGCAGTCACGGATCGAGGTGCTCGTCGAGGGAGCGGGGCCGCCCGTCGCCCTTCTGCCCTCCTACGGGCGGGACGGCACCGCGGACTTCGACGACTTCGCCGGCCACGTCGCCGCGGACGGGTACACCGTCATCCGGCCTCAGCCGCGAGGAGCGGCCGGCTCGACCGGTGTGACGAGCGACGTCTCCCTCACCGACCTCGGCGCCGACGTCGCCTCCGCGCTGCGAGCGACGGCCCACGCGCCGGCCGTGCTCCTGGGCCACGCCTTCGGCAACATCGTCGCACGCGTCGTCGCCACGACCTGGCCGGAGTCGGTGCATGCCGTGGGGCTGCTCGCCGCGTCCGGCTCACGTCCGCCGCCCGACATCGCAGAGACGCCCGCCATCGCCGGCGACGTCACCGCGCCGGAGGCGGTCCGTCTGGACGCGCTGCGCCGCGGCTTCTTCGCCCCCGGCCACGACCCCCACCCTTGGCTCGCGGGCTGGTATCCCGACGTGCTGGCCATGGAAGTCGCCGCGGCGCCCCGGGGCGACCTGCGGAAGAACGCCTTCTGGAACGCGGGGACGGCGCGGCTCGTTGAAGTGATACCGGAGTTCGACCCCTTCAAGCCCCGCGATCAGTGGCTGGAACTGCGCGAAGAGAACGGCGGACGGGTCACCACGAGGATCGTCGCGGGCGCCGGCCACGCGCTCTTCCCCGAAGAGCCGACCGGCGTCTTGGACGCCCTGCTGCCGGTCCTGAGACGTCTGTGCCACGCCAGCCCTCTCCGCCGGTATGACTGATCTGGCTGATGCGCTCGCGATCCCGTCGAGCACGGGCCTTACCGGTGAGGACTGAGGACGCATGTCGATCCCGCGCCAGACGGTACGAGAGCGAGAACCGGTGAGCGGGCACGGAGGGCCTTCAGCGGAACCGTTGTGACATCCGAGCACGGAATGGAGCAGACGCATGAAATTCCTTTTCGACGACGAGTCGTTCTCCTTCGAAGCGCTTCGCGCCGCCGGCTATGCCACATACGCCGGAGCGGAACTCGGTGAGGTCATCGAGACGTGCCTGCGGATCCCGGAGGGCGACGAGAGCGCATGGTCGGCCCAGTGGGCCAAAACCGCTGAACGCGTCGAGGGCATCGGGAAAGCCGCGTTGAACGCCGGACACAAGGTGAGCGCGCGCGAGGCGCTGCTGCGTGCTTCGAACTACTACCGCACCGCCGACTTCTACCGCCGCGAAGACCCTGCTCACGACGCGGAGTCGGCACGCCTGGCATCGGCCTCTCAGGGGACCTTCGCTCAAGCCGCAGCACTGCTCGACGTCCCGGCCCGGCCGGTGCGCATCCCTTACGAGGGAACGACGTTGCCCGGCTATCTCTTCCTGGCCGACGACTCCGGTGACGTCCGGCCGACCGTCATCTACCACGGCGGATTCGACTCGACGCTCGAAGAGAACTACTTCGGACTGGCCGTCGGCGCCTTGCGGCGCGGTTACCACGTGCTCACGTTCGACGGTCCCGGCCAGGGGACGGCTCTTCGCGACCAGGGCCTCCACTTCAGGCCGGACTGGGAGGCCGTCGTCACGCCCGTGGTCGATTTCGCGACCACCTGCCCGGAGATCGACGCGACTCAGATGGTCCTCGTCGGCACCAGCCTGGGAGGCTATTTCGCCGCTCGCGCTGCCGCGTTCGAGCCCCGACTCGCGGCATGCATCCTGCATGACGGCGTCTACGAGGCGCACAGCGTGTTCGCAAAGCTTCCCGTAGCCGCGTCAGGCGGTGCTGATGACGTAGACGCCAAGACGCGCTGGGTCATCGACAACGGCCAGTGGACCTTCGGCGTGGAAAGCGTGCGGGAACTGATCGAGGCATCCGAACCCTACACAATGGAGAACATCGCCCAACAGATCGACTGCCCGACCCTCGTTCTGGAAGCCGAAAACGACATGTTCTTCAGAGGGCAGCCAGAAAAAATCTACGAGGCCTTGTCCTGCCCGAAGGACATCATTTCCTTTCCTGCGAACGAGGGCGGCGGCGAGCACTGTCACGAAGGCGCCCTGGCGCTCTGGCACCAGCAAGCCTTCGATTGGCTCGCTCGCACTGTGTAGCGGTGAGCGCGGGCGGCGTCGTGCCGGTGGGGCGTGGTCCGCTTCGCCGTCGCGGGTGCGGACGGGGAGGTGCGCGCGGTTCCGGGGGCTGGAGGGGGCTTGAGAGAGGCATGGAGGGACTGGAGGGGGGTGGTGCAGAGTTGTGAAGGAATTGGGGGTGGTCGGTGTATTGTCTGCGGCCGCGGGGCGGCCCGGGGTGGGCGGCGTGTGCCGGGGGGAGCGCGATGCGGGCAGAGGTGGCGGTCGTCGGCGGAGGTCCGGTCGGTCTGCTGGTGGCGGCGGAGCTGGCGGCGTTCGGGGTCGACGTGGTGGTGCTGGAGGCGCGCGACGTCGTCTGGGAGCAGCCGAGGGCGACGACGCTGCACGCGCGGGCGGTGCAGTGCCTGGCACGGCGGGGGCGGTTGCCGGAAGAGGAGTCGGGGGGGTTAGGAGGTTCGTCCGGCGGCGCCTCTGACGGGTCCGGCGGGGGGTCCTTCACCGGTGGTCCGTCTACGGCGGAGTTTCATTTCGCCGGGGTGCCGGGGCTGGTCATCACGGCGCCCGAGGGTGAGCCCGCGCCGATTCTGAAGTGCCCTCAGGCGGAGCTGGAGCGGCTCTTCGAGCGGCAGGCGAGGGCTGCGGGTGCGCGGGTGCTGCGCGGCCACGCGGTGACGAGGCTCGTGGAGGGGCCTGATGCGGTCGTCGTCGCGGCCGAGGGGCCGGCGGGGCCGGTGTCCTGCACCGCGCGGTACGTGGTGGGCGCGGACGGCGCGCGGAGCGTGGTGCGGGAGCTGGCGGGCATCGCCTCGGACGTGTGGCCGGCGACGGTGTCCGCGCTGGCGGGCCAGGTGCGGCTGGTCGACCCTGGCGCGCTGTCGCCGGGCTGGCACCGCACGCCGCGCGGCTGGATCGTCGCCAGGCCGGACGCCGACGGGTCGCTGCACCTGCGCACCCTGGACTGTGCGGGCGCGCACGGCGAGCGGGGGGCGGCGCCGACGCCGCAGGAGCTGGAGCGGGAGGTGTCCCGGATCGCCGGGCGCGATATCCGGCTGGCCGAGCCACGCTGGCTGAGCCGGTTCAGCGACTTCACGCGGCTGGCGCGGCGGTTTCGTGCGGGGCGGGTGTTGCTGGCGGGGGACGCGGCGCATGTCCATTTTCCGATCGGCGGGCAGGGGTTGAGCGCGGGTGTGCTCGACGCGGTCAATCTGGGCTGGAAGTTGGCGTTGGCGGTGCGGGGTGAGGCGGGGGCAGGGCTGCTGGAGTCGTATGAGCGGGAGCGGCGGACGGCTGCGGGGCGGGTGGTGGAGTGTGCGCGGGCGCAGTTGGGGTTGATGCGGCCGGGTCTGGAGGGGGAGGAGGTGGCGCGAGTGTTGGGGGCAGTGTTGGCGGGGGGCGGGGACGGGGTGCTGGCGGGGATGGTGAGCGGGCAGGACACGGTGTACGAGCGCTGGGCGGGCGCGGCGGGCTCGACGGGTGCGGAGGACGCGGCGGGCGTGGGGGAGGGGAGTTTCCTGGGGAACGTGCGGTTGCGGGTCGGGGGGCGTGGGGGCCGCGTGTGGACGGATGTGATCGGGGTGCTGCGGGCGGGCGGACCGGTGCTGCTGGTGCCGGAGGGCTCTGTTCCCGGGGTGTACGAGGAGTTGGTGCGGCCGTGGGGCGGGGTGGTGCGAGTGGTGCGGGTGGGGGCCGCGGCGGGGGTGGGGGTGTGCGGGGCGGTGTTGGTGCGGCCGGACGGGTATGTCGGGTGGGCCGAGGGTGCCGGGGCCGCGGGGGCCGCTGGGAGCGGCGGGGGGTTGAGGGACGCGTTGGGGGCGTTTTTCGGGGCGGGGTGCGGGGCGGGGCGGGGGCCGTGTCCGTGCGGCGGGGTCGGGCGGGGGGTCTGTCGGCGGGTTCCGTGCCCGCCGGCGCCTTCCCCGGACCTCGGGCCGCGGTCGCGCACGCCGCTTCCGGGGGCGCGTCCCTGACCCCTGTTCCGGGGTCCGCTTTCGGGGCTGTGCTCCTGACCTCGTTCCGGGCGTCGTTTCCGGGTCCGCGTCTCTGACCCCTGTCCCGGGGGCCGCTTCCCGGGGCTGTGCCCCTGCCCGCGACCGTGGGCGTCGCTTTCGGGGCTGCGTCCCTGACCCCCCGTTCCGGGGGGTGTTTGCGTGGCCGCGTCCCTGACCTTCGAGGTGACCCTTGTTCCGGGCCTTTTCCGGGGTCCGCGTCTCTCACCCCCGTTCCGGGGTCCGCTTCGCGGGGCTGTGCCCCTGCCCGCGGCCGTGGGCGTCGCTTTCGGGGCGGGGTCTTTGACCTCAGTTCCGGGGGCTGTTTTCGGGGCCGCGCTCTCCTGGCCCTTGTTCCCCGAGGCCGCCCCTCGTTCCGGGGGCCGCGCACCTGACCCCCGTGCCGTGCGGGGGCGGGCGGTCGGGTGGCGGGGCCGTGGCGTGTCGGCGGCGATGGTTGGGTGGCCCGTCCGCAGCTTGTCCCGCCCCGGTCCCGCCCGGCGCGCGGTCCCCGGCGGCGCTGTCCTGCCCGGTCCCCGCCGTCGGGTTCTGGCCGGCTTTTCGCGGCTCGTCCTGCCTCGCGTGCTCGCTCGGCCCGCGCGGGACGGCTCCGCCGCCCGGGTCTCGCGGCTCCGCCCCGCCCTGCCTGCCCGGCCTCTCGCGGTGCGTCGCGGCGGCTTCGCCGCGCCCGGCCCGGCTCCGCGCGTCCGCCCGTTTGGTCCTGTGCGCCCGTTCGGTCCTGTCGCTTGGCTCTCGCCGTCTGGCCCTTGCGTGCCTGTCCGGCTTCGCCTGCGTGTCCGGCGGCCTTGCGGGGCGGCTCCGTGCGGGGGTGCCCGCGCCCGGCTCCGTCCGGCGGCCCGGTTCCGCGCGGGGTGGGGGGCCGTGCTGTGGGGGGCTCCGTGCGGTGTGGGCCCGCGGTGGGGGTTTGTGGTTGTTGGGTGGGGGTTTAGGTGGTGGGTGCGGGGTGGCGGGTGGTGTGGGTGGGGGTGGGGGTGGGGGTTTCGGTGGTGGGGGCTTGGGTGGTCTCGGT